>JBDTZK010000361.1:0-3259 GCA_040005195.1 Pseudoxanthomonas sp. | reverse complement strand
TCTGGGTGGTGGCGAAGTTGCGCTGCGGTCCGAAGCCGAGCCAGTCCTGATGTACCACGCGCGCGCCGCATGCCAGTGCGAGGGCCACCGTGTCGTCGTCGCTGCCGCTGTCGATCACCAGCTTCTCGGCGGCGAACGGCACGCTGTCCAGGCAACGCGCGATATTCCCGGCCTCGTTATGGGTGATCACGGCGAGAGTCAGCGGCAAGATGGACATGCGTGGATTCTAGCCGAAGCTTGCGGCTGACCCGGCAGCGCCTGACGCGGCGACGGCGCGGGCAGATCACGACCGATGCAGAGTTCGATATGATGCGCAGACGGCGTGAAGAGCTGAGGCTGGGATGTCATGACAGGCTTCGCGCACGCCATTCCTGAGGGGTAGTCGTGCAAACCAGCAGCAACACGGGTGAGCCTCGCTCGGAGAAGCCAACGCAGCCGCAGGCCACGGTATCTCCGGCGCCGCTCAACGACGACCGTCGCGTGCCGAACCTGGCAACCAGCTTTGCCGTGGTCATCACCAGCTACAACTATCGCGATTTCGTGATCGAGGCCGTCGAGAGTGCGCTGGCGCAAAAGCGCAAGCCGGCGCAGATCATTGTCGTGGATGATGGTTCCACGGATGGGTCGGACGTGTTGTTGCGCGAGAGCTATGAGGCAGACGAGCGAGTCACCCTGATCTGCGATAGCAACGGAGGCCAGCTTGCGGCTTTTCAGCGTGGCGTCGATGTGGTGAGGGCGGACGTGGTCTGTTTCCTGGATTCCGACGATCGCTGGGCGCAGGGTTACCTTGAGCGTGTGGGCGCGTTGTATGACACGCGCAAGGACGTCGATTTTGTGTTTTCCGACATGCGACATTTCGGTCACGAGGATCGACTGGCGGGATTCCATCCCGGCGCAGTCGATCTCGGTTACACCGCCATCAGCACCTACACGCTGACATTCTGGTACGGCGCACCCACGTCGGCGGTCTCCATGCGTTCGCCGTGGGCGCGACGGGTACTCGATCTTCCCGATGCCTTTCGTGAAACATGGCGTACGTCACCTGACAATTGTCTGGTTTATGGTGCCAGCGTGCTCGGGGCACACAAGTATTACCTGCCGACCGGATGCGTCGACTACCGGATTCATGGCAAGAACGCCTGGTTGTCGAACCGCAGCCCGATGCAGGCGTATCGCAACCTTTTGCATTCGCGCGTCCTGATCGGCCACTACGCGCGGTTGGCCGGAATCGACGATACGTGCTCCAGCATCGAGTTGTGCAAGCTAGAATACAAAACCAAACCCCAGCCACCTTGGTCTGAAACCAGGCGTTACTTCCGTCTGGTGATGATGCGTCGAGTATGGCCGCCATGGCGCAAATGGGAGCGTGCACTGAGCATCCTCGTCCGCGGCTGGAAGTTTAGAAAATGATGTTGCTGAACCGCACGTCAGGATCTTGATTGATGCGTATCAGTGTTGCCGTGATCACCTATAACTGGCCTGCAGCGCTGGAGCTGGTACTGCGCGCGCTGGCCGCCCAGACCGAGTTGCCGCATGAGGTGATCGTCACCGACGACGGTTCACAAGCGACCACCCGTGAACTGCTGGAGCGCATCGCACCCACCTTTCCGGTCCGTCTGGTACATCTGTGGCAACCGGACGACGGTGCGCGGATGGGTCGCGCACGCAACCGGGCGATCGCCGCCGCGCAAGGCGATTACGTCATCCTGCTCGATGGCGATATGGTCGCCGGGCGGCACTTCATCGCTGACCATCGCGCGTTCGCGCGTCACGGCTGTTTCGTGCAGGGTTCGCGCGTGCTGACCGATGCCGGGCTGACCCAGCGCATGCTGGATGGAGGCTTGGATACACCGGGATTTTTCAGTCGCGGTATCGAGCGGCGGCGACATACGCTGCGCCTGCCGGTACTGGCGCGCTGCTATGCCCGGCCCGGCACCAAGCGGCGTGGCATCAAGAGTTGCAACATGGCGTTCTGGCGCGACGACCTGCTGCGTCTCAATGGCTTCAACGAGGCGATGACCGGTTGGGGCCGCGAGGATACCGAGCTGGCGACACGCGCCTTTCATGCGGGGTTGCTCCGACGCGACGTACGTTTCAGCGTGCTGGCGACGCATCTCCACCATCGCACCCGCAAGCACGTCCTCGACAATCCGAATGACCGCATCGTGGACGACACGCGGGCGCGCCAGCTGATTCACTGCGAGCTCGGCATCGATCAGCACCTGGCCGAATTTTCCATTGCCCCGATGGATCTTCGCGCCACTGCTCAGAGCGGTTGACGCAAGGCCTCAGCCAGCCGCGTGGCATAGGTGGCCACATTCGACGGAAGCCATGCGCATATCTGCTCGCCCAAGATTGCATGTTCGACGGATTTCTCAGGCACCACTCCGATCGCCCGCCTGATGCCCGATGTTGACGTGGGCAGGTGGATCGCGATGAAGAATGATCGCTAATCAGGCTTTCTTTTTGTGCCCAGGGCACAGCGCGCGAAGGCTGACGACACCGCAGCGCATCCCCATGCGAGCCATCGGACGGCATATTTGCGTTGCAACAGGATGGTATAGAGCAGCGTCGCTGGAACAGCGGCCAACAGGATCTTGGCCAGATAGATTCCGCTGGCGCGGCTGCCCAGATATTTGTGAATGGCCAGGTGACGCGAGCGGGCGTAATGGAACGATTTGATGAAGCTTGTCCGCAAGCTTGACGTCGACGACGCGCCGCCGAGGTGGCGTGCGCCGGCACGCGGTTCGAACAAGCACGCGAAGCCGGCCCGCTGCAGACGCAGGCACAGATCGTCATCTTCGTAATACAGGAAGAAGTTTTCGTCGAAGCCGTCGATGCGCTTGAATGCTTCCGTGCGCAACAGCAGGCAGCATCCGTGCAGCCATCCCGCGCAGCAGGTGCCCCCGGCGATCTGATAGGGGCCTTTGTTTCTCGGTACTTCGTAGAACGCCTGCCGGAAGCATCGTTGTGCCACTCCATTCGCGCGCCGGCTCTGCGGCGCGATGGCACCGGCGGTCGGGTAGCGCTCAAGCGTGTCCATGAGGATAGACAGGTCGGCGGGGTCGATGCTGCAGTCGGGGTTGAGCAGCAGGGCGAACGGCGTGCGAACCTGCTCCATGGCCTGGTTGTTCGCCGAGCCAAAGCCGATGTTGTCGCATCGCTCGATCAGTCGGGCATGCGGGATGCAGCGACGCATTTCTGCTGCGGTACCGTCCTTGCTGCCATTGTCGATGATCACGACGTTCGGGAACGCCTT
>JBDTZK010000360.1:0-3280 GCA_040005195.1 Pseudoxanthomonas sp. | reverse complement strand
GCCCAGGTCGCCATTCCGGTGCTGGCCGAAGACAGCCCGCAAAGCCTTGCACAACGGCTGCTTCCTGCAGAACACGCGTTGCTGGTGTCGGTGCTGGCACTGGCCACGGCGGGCCGCCTTTATGAACACAACGGCATGGCCTGCGTGGATGGTCAGCCCTTATTTACACCGTTACGTCTAGATTCTGCCGGCACCCTCACGCTTCCATATCCAATCCAGACCTCTTCAATCCAGACCCCATGAATCCGCTTATCTCACGCGCAACCCTGCTTGGCGTGCTGGCCTTGGTCAGCCTGCCTGCCTGCGCGCTTGAACCCTTCGTGGCCACTTATCAGGCTTACAACCAAGGCAAGCTGGCCGGTAGCGCGAAGATGCAGGTGGTACACAACGAAGGCAACCGTTGGCGTGTCGACCTGGGTATTCGCGGCACGCGTGGTTTCGCCCGCCTGGCTGGCTTGAATATCGAGCAGAGCACGCTGTTCGACAGCACCGGCGATATTTACAGGCCATTGAGCCAGGGCACGGTCAAGCACGCGGTGTTTACCGGCAAAAAGATTTCCGGCACCTATGACTGGAACACGCGAAGCGCGCTTTGGCAGGGTGACGTGAAGAAATCCAGATCAGCCCCGGTGCCGTTGCAGGACGGCGACATGAGCGCGCTGTTGATGAACCTGGCAGTGATACGCGATGCAGAACCCGGCAAATCCTTGAGTTATCGCGTGGTTGATGACGGACGGGTACGCAACTATCAATACGCGGTTGCCGAACAGACCGAAATCGTCGCGGTCGAGGACCTGAGCTACGACGCCATGCGCGTGGCACGGACCAACGGCGGCAACGACGAAACCATCTTCTGGGTTGCCAGTGGCGTCCCTACCCCCATCCGCATCCTGCGCCGCTAAAACGGCCAGGACACCATCGACCTGCGTCTGGTCGAATACCAAGGAGTGCAATGAAATGAGCATCCGAATTCCCGCAGTCCTCATCGCCACGGGCTTGTTGACTGCAGCAAGCGTGCCCGCGCACGCAGTGGAGGCCTTTACGGCCCAGTACCAGGCCAGCGCATTGGGTATGCAAGGCGACGGCCAGATGTCGATCACCTCACAGGGGAACAATCGCTGGCAATACAGCCTGACCATCAAGAACCAGTTGGTCGACCTGAGCCAGAAGACGATCTTCGACGAACAGAAAGGCTGGCTTCGTCCGATATCCAGCAGTGACGTGTCGCGCTTGCTGGTGAAGAAGAAGGCGGTCAACGCCAACTTCGACTGGGCCCGTAACCAGGCCACCTGGAAGGGTGACGTAAAGCCGGATCGCGCCGGCCCGTTGGCATTGAAGCCGGGCGACATGGACGCGCTACTGGTGAACCTGGCATTGGTCCGTGACGTCGCTGCAGGCAAGCCGCTCAATTACCGAATGGTCGAGAACGGCAGTGCGAAGACCATGAGCTATCAGCTGGCGGGCAAGGAAAAAATCACCGTGGGCGGGCAGTCGCGCGACGCGACCAAGGTCATTCGCACCTCTGGCAACAAGCAGACCATTGTCTGGGTGGTCGCCAACATGCCGGTGCCGGCACGCATCCTGCAACGCGAGGACGGCCAGGATTCCATCGACCTGCAGGTCAAGTCCTGGCGTTGACAGCGGTCTGCACTGATGAAAAAGCCCGGCATTGCCGGGCTTTTTTTATTCCTTCGCAGGTGGCGCGAGGTTGGTCCGGCAATCGACGCGAATGCCGCGCCTTCCATCCCGCCAGAAGTACTCACTGCATTCGCGCTGCCCTTGGTGGGTCTTTTCCACACCGACCGCATAGAACGCCTGCATGATTTCCTGCTGAGTGACCATGCCGTCAGCGTCCCAGTCCATCTCCTTGGTCGGTATTCCGCTGATACCTGCCGCGCCGATATATTGCAGCCAACCCACTACGGCCAGCGCGATCAACACCAGACCCAGCAACGCCTTGCGACGCGTGGAAAAGCGGCTGCGTGATTTCGGAATGTTTGCATTCATGTCGGTCAGCCGGCTCAGGAAATACGACGGATCTGGGCACCCAGGGCACTGAGCTTTTCCTCGATGTTCTCGTAGCCCCGGTCGAGGTGGTAGATGCGATCAATGGTGGTGTCACCTTCCGCAACCAGCCCCGCCAGGATCAACGACGCCGATGCACGCAGATCCGTGGCCATGACCGGGGCACCGCCCAGCCTTTCCATGCCGCGCACGATGGCGGTATGTCCTTCCACCTGGATATCCGCACCCAGCCGCACCAGTTCGTTGACGTGCATGAAGCGGTTTTCGAAGATGGTTTCGTTGATCACACCCACACCGTCGGCGATGCAGTTCATGGCCATGAACTGGGCCTGCATATCAGTGGGAAACGCGGGATACGGTGCCGTGGTCAGGCTGACTGCACGCGGACGCTTGCCGTGCATGTCCAGGGTGATGCTGTCTTCGGTCGACTCGATGCTGGCGCCTGCTTCCTTCAGTTTGTCCAGGACGGCTTCCAGCGTGTCGGCACGTGCACGGCGTGCAGTGATTCTGCCGCCGGTCATGGCGGCGGCCACCAGGAAGGTGCCGGTTTCGATGCGGTCCGGCAACACCGCATGGCGGCCACCCGACAGGCGTTCAACACCATGCACGGTGATGCGTGAAGTGCCAGCGCCTTCAATCCTGGCGCCGAGGGCGTTCAGGCAATCGGCCAGGTCAGTGACTTCCGGTTCCATCGCCGCGTTCTCCAGCACGGTTGTGCCCTCGGCCAGTGCTGCGGCCATCATCACGTTCTCGGTACCGGTAACGCTGACCATGTCGAATACATAGCGTGCGCCTTTCAGGCGTTTCGCGGTGGCCTTGATGAAGCCGTTCTCGACGGTGATGTCCGCGCCCAGCGCCTGCAACCCCTTGATATGCTGGTCCACCGGTCGCGAACCAATCGCGCAACCACCCGGCAAAGACACTTCGGCAGCACCATATTTGGCCAGCAGCGGCCCCAGGACCAGGATCGAGGCACGCATGGTCTTGACCAGTTCATACGGCGCCACGTGCTGGTTCACGCTGCGTGGATCGACCGTGATGGCGCTGCCTTTGGACAATGTGCCTTCATCGATGCTGATGCCCGCACCCAGTTCGCCCAGCAGCTTCACCGTGGTGACCACGTCATGCAGGTGGGGAACGTTGGTGATCTCTACCGGCGCATCGGCCAGCAACGTGGCGCACAGGATCGGCAGCACGGCGTTCTTGGCGCCGGAGATGGTTACTTCGCCATTGAGCGGATTGCCGCCGGTGACTA
>JBDTZK010000024.1:0-11064 GCA_040005195.1 Pseudoxanthomonas sp. | reverse complement strand
CGGTGCAGAAGATATGACCGTCGTCCTGGGTGAAGCCACGCACGCGCAGGATGCCGTGCAGCGCGCCCGAAGGCTCGTTGCGATGGCAGGCGCCAAACTCGCCGTAGCGGATCGGCAGGTCGCGGTAGCTGTGCAGGCCCTGGTTGAAAATCTGCACATGGCCTGGGCAGTTCATCGGCTTCAGCGCGTACGTGCGCTTCTCCGATTCGGTGAAAAACATGTTGTCCTGGTAATTGTCCCAGTGGCCGGACTTCTGCCACAGCGAAACGTCCAGGATCTGCGGGCAA
This sequence comes from Pseudoxanthomonas sp., assembly GCA_040005195.1. GTDB lineage: Bacteria > Pseudomonadota > Gammaproteobacteria > Xanthomonadales > Xanthomonadaceae > Pseudoxanthomonas_A. The sequence continues at coordinate 10,777 of JBDTZK010000024.1, read as the reverse complement.
CGCACTTCACCGTAACCCGTGGCGCGATACACATTGCGCATGTACTGCTCGACGACTTGCCAGACAGCCCAGCCCTTGGGATGCCAGAACACCAGGCCCGGCGCCTCTTCCTGCAGGTGGAAGAGTTCCTGCTGCTTGGCGATCTTGCGGTGGTCGCGCTTGTCGGCTTCCTCGATGCGGGTGATGTAGGCCTCGAGCTGTTTCTTGTCGGCCCAGGCCGTGCCGTAGATGCGCTGCAACTGCTCGTTCTTGGCATCGCCACGCCAGTACGCGCCGGAAATGCGCGTGAGCTTGAACGACTTGAGGAAGCGCGTGTTGGGCACGTGCGGGCCGCGGCACATGTCCACATATTCCTGGTGGTAGTACAGGCCCATCGAGGTTTCGTCAGGCATGTCCTCGATCAGTCGCAGCTTGTATTCCTCACCCCGGGACTTGAAAACCTCGATCACTTCGGCGCGCGGCGTGACCTGCTTGACGACGTCATAGTCCTGCGCAATGAGTTCCTGCATGCGCTGCTCGATGGCAGCCAGATCCTCAGGCGTAAACGGACGCTCGTTCCAGATGTCGTAATAGAAGCCCTCTGCGATGACCGGGCCGATCACCATCTTGGCCTCGGGGAACAGCTGCTTCACCGCATGACCCACCAGGTGGGCGCTGGAATGCCGGATGATCTCCAAGCCTTCCTCGTCTTTGGGCGTGATGATACGCAACGAGGCATCGTGATCGATGCGGTCGCTGGCGTCGACCAGCTTGCCGTCCACCGCACCGGCGAGGGTCGCCTTGGCCAGGCCGGCGCCGATGGACTGGGCCACTTCCATGACCGTGACGGGGTTTTCGAATTCGCGGCGGCTGCCGTCGGGGAGCGTGATCGTGATCATTTATGAGTACCGGAAATGAAAAAAGGCGCTGCGCGCCTTCGATACACCAACAGAAGAGGCGGGCAAGGAAGTCAGCAGGGGAATTGGGTAGTGCTCATGTCGCACGCTCGACGGCTGTTTGCCGCCACCTCTGGATGTTTGACTTCACTGGTACCACGCGGTGCAAGCGTGGTGGGCGGTACAGGGTTCGAACCTGTGACCCCTACCATGTCAAGGTAGTGCTCTACCGCTGAGCTAACCGCCCGGTATGCCCCGAAATGATGCTTTCAGGGGCGCGCATCATAACATCACTGTGGGCGGTGAGGAATCGTCTTCGCAACGCAATCGGACCGGCACCACAGGCCCTCACACCGCCAGGCTGGCGTCCTTCAACTTGTGGATCTCGTCCCGGAGCCTTGCCGCATCCTCGAACTCCAGGTCCCGCGCGTGCTGGTACATCTGCTGCTCCAGCACCTTCAGCCGCGACGCGATCTGGGCCGGGCTGAAAGATCTGTAGTCAGGCGATTCCTCGGCCACGCGCCTGCCCTTGCCTCGTCCTGACTTGCCCGAATCGTTCGCCGCGTCGCTGCGCGCACCTTCCAGAATGTCAACGATGGGCTTGGCGACCGAGACAGGAGTAATGCCGTGTTCGGTGTTGTACTCGACCTGCTTGGCGCGGCGCCGATCGGTTTCGTCGATGGCCGCGCGCATCGAATCGGTCATGTTGTCGGCGTAGAGAATCGCCTTGCCGCGCAGATGGCGGGCGGCGCGGCCGATAGTCTGGATCAGCGACTGATTCGAGCGCAGAAAGCCTTCCTTGTCAGCATCGAGAATCGCCACCAGGGACACCTCGGGCATGTCCAGACCTTCGCGCAGCAAGTTGATGCCGACCAGCACGTCGAACTTGCCCAGGCGCAGGTCGCGGATGATTTCCACGCGCTCCACCGTGTCCACGTCTGAATGCAGGTAACGCACCTTGACCCCGTGCTCACCCAGGTATTCGGTCAGGTTCTCCGCCATGCGCTTGGTCAGGGTGGTGATCAGTACGCGGTCGCCCATGGCCACGCGCAGGTTGATCTCGGACAGCACGTCATCGACCTGCGATGCCACGGGCCGGATTTCCACCGGCGGGTCTATCAGACCGGTCGGGCGCACCACCAACTCCACTACTTCGCCAGCCGATTCACGCAGCTCATAAGGACCCGGCGTTGCCGACACGTAGATGCTGCGTGGCGAACGCATTTCCCATTCCTCGAACTTGAGAGGGCGGTTGTCCAGCGCCGACGGCAGGCGGAAACCGAAGTCCACCAGCGTCGTCTTGCGCGAACGATCGCCCTTGTACATGGCGCCAATCTGCGGAATGGTCACGTGCGACTCGTCGCAGACCAGCAAGGCATCGGGTGGCAAATAGTCGAACAGGGTGGGCGGCGGCTCGCCCGGCGCCTTGCCCGTCAGGTGCCGCGAGTAGTTTTCGATACCGTTGCAGAAACCGACTTCGGCCATCATTTCCAGATCGAACTGGGTCCGTTGCGCCAGGCGCTGCGCCTCGACCAGTTTATTCTCCGAATAAAGCTGCTCCAGCCGTTCCTTGAGCTCGACCTTGATCGTTTCGATGGCAGCCAGCACGCGGTCACGCGTGGTGGCGTAATGGGTCTTGGGATAGATGGTGTAGCGCGGCAACCGGCGCAGGGTTTCGCCTGTGAGCGGATCGAACAGGGTGAGGTTCTCGACTTCACCGTCGAACAATTCGATACGCAGCGCTTCGATGTCCGACTCGGCCGGAAATACGTCGATCACCTCCCCTTTCACGCGAAAGGTGCCGCGATGCAACTCGTATTCGTTGCGCGTGTATTGCAATTGGGTCAGGTGCTTGATCAGGTCGCGCTGGTCGATGTGCTCGCCACGCGAAAGGATCAGCCGCAGCGACAGGTAGTCTTCGGGCGCACCCAGGCCGTAGATCGCCGAAACCGTGGCAACGACTATCGTGTCGCGACGCGACAGCAGCGCCTTGGTCGCCGCCAGCCGCATTTGCTCAATGTGCTCGTTGATCGAGCTGTCTTTCTCGATGAAGGTGTCCGACGACGGCACGTAGGCTTCGGGTTGGTAATAGTCGTAATAGCTGACGAAGTATTCGACTGAATTGTTCGGGAAAAAAGACTTGAACTCGCCATACAGCTGAGCAGCCAGGGTTTTGTTGGGCGCCATGACCAGGGTCGGCTTCTGTACCGCCTGGATGACATTGGCAACGGTGTAGGTCTTGCCGGAACCGGTGACGCCCAGCAGCGTCTGCTTGGCCAGTCCCGACTCGAAACCCTCGATGAGCTTGGCGATTGCCTGCGGCTGATCGCCCGCGGGGGAGTAAGGCGAAACCAGTTCGAAACGTTCAGTCATGACGGAGATTCTGAGGCGATTGACCAGTATAGCGACGGCCGGGATTACGGCCGTGTCAGGAAAACTCCTACAGCCGGGAACGCGCTACGCCTATGCCAGTTATCGCGCTTCAGGATGGATTCTGGCCATGCCAAGGATGGCAACCAGGAGATTCCCATGCGCAGGACGCGAACCGGTTCCAATGTCAGCTCTGGATCCAAGCAAACCTTTCATCCAGTCATCCACGCGTCTGGCTTCACGCTGCTCGAGGCGTTGACCGTACTCTCGATCATGAGCATCGGCCTGGCCATCGGGCTTCCCTCCTACCACAGCATGATGGAGCGACAGCGCGCCAGTTCGGCCATGCATTTGCTGACGGCGCACATGGCCTCGGCGCGCAATACGGCCATCAGCTATCGCATCCCGACCGTGGTCTGCCCCTCCAATCAAGCCGGAGGTTGCCGCAAGGATGGGGACTGGAGCTACGGCTGGCTGATGTTCTTCGACAAGGACGGAAACCGGCAGCCCGACCTGCGCGAAGACATCCTGCGCGATGAAAATGCGCCCATCCACCCTTCCCTGCGCATCCTGTCTTCCGCCAGCCGCTCCCAGTTGCGCTACCAGCCGGACGGCCGTAGCGGTGGCAGCAACCTGACCGTGCGCCTGTGCCGCGAAGGCATCCTGCTGGGCCAGGTGATCGTGAATAACAGCGGCAGGATACGCAGCGAGAAGCTCGCCGGATCGAAACCCTGCACGGGCTGACAGGGAGGCACTGCTGGCTTGTGCTTGCCAACCCCCAGCATGGAAAAGTTCGCCAGCCTTGCCTCTCCGATTCCCGCCCCCTACAATAACCGGCCCGCCCGAATAGCTCAGCCGGTTAGAGCACTTGACTGTTAATCAGGGGGTCGTTGGTTCGAGTCCAACTTCGGGCGCCAGATAACATCTTTAGCATCAAACAGATAAGCCGACCGTCGAGTCGGCTTTCTTCTTTCTGGAATTGTGGCGGACTGGGACCAGGGCGGCGAGTCTGGGCTGCTGCCCTGCTGTCACAGCTTTTACCCGGACAGCGATCCTGCCCGAAACATGCGAATCGCTGCGCCAGGTCCAGGCAATTTCACGAAATATCCCAAGCATGCATCCTGGGATGATTGAACCCATCAAGGCAAAGCACGGCCTGGAAAGCCATGCAGCAGCTTTGAAAAATCCTCTTCGCCGCTTCAGTGCCGCAGACCGCGTGGACTGGCTATCCCATGCAGTCGACCGGGACAACCCTTCCCAAGCCCGAAGTCCGGCTCAAGCCCATAGAATGAAGCCTGACCCAAGAGGTGTAATGCCTCGTTCGGGGCAGCACTCCCGAACCGGTGCATGCCACACAGGCCATGGCACACTTCACCGATGCACCTCCTTGTCCTGACGTTATGGCTACTGATGCTGATGCTGGCTCCGTGCCTGCAAACGGCCGCCATGTCGCCGCCACAGGCGCGCGTGCTGGTCTTCAGCAAGACCACGGGCTGGCGCCACGACTCCATTCCCGCTGCGGTTGCCGCATTACAACGGCTGGGCGCGCATGAGGGAATCCAGGTGGACCACACCGAGGACGCGAGCCGGTTCAGGCCCGATCGACTGGCACGCTATCAGGCCGTGGTCTTCGCAAACACTACGCTTGACGTTCTGGACGACAAGCAACAAGCGGCCATGCAGGACTTCGTGCGGGCAGGCGGTGGCTTCATGGGTATCCATTCGGCGGCGGACACCGAATACGACTGGGCCTGGTACGGACAATTGGTAGGTGCACGGTTCCTTAGCCATCCGGCGGGCTTGCAGACCGCGCGCGTGCAGGTTGAATCGGATGGCGCAAAGGCAGAGCGAAACTGGCTAATAAGCGACGAGATCTACAACTTTCGCAGCAACCCGCGTGAACGCGTACGGGTGCTGGCGACAGTGGACGAAATTGATTACACCGGTGGCAGCATGGGGGAGGACCATCCGATTGCGTGGTGCCGCGCATTCGACGGTGGGCGCAGCTGGTACACAGGTCTGGGACACAGTATCGCGATGTATGACGATGCAGTTTTCCAGCAACAGCTGACCCGAGGACTGCGCTACGTCAGCGGAATGAGCGACGAATGCTGAAACAATGAATCGCACGGTGCGTGGCTGGGCTCTATGTTTCCTTACACGTCAAGATTTCAGCGGATTGCCTCAGCGGATTGCAGGGTCCAGCCTGCGTAACGCATCTGCAAGGTCGATTTCACCCGTACGGTCCAGATCGTCTTTCGAATAGGAGCGGCCACTGGCACTGATGCACTTGCGACCCTGCGGGTCGGCGCGCGGGGAAATTCGCGAACCAGTGTGTTTGAGGCAATTACGGTCGGCCAGTTCACTGGCAGCGCTGGGGGACTTGTCGGTCTCGGCAGATACATTCACTTCAGGTACGAAGGCAGAGACAGGTCGCTGGGTTTGTTCGATCACGCCGGGCGATGCCTGTGCTGACGCAGCCAATGCCAGGCCAAACACCAGTGGAAAAAGCAGAATGCGTGTCATGGAAGTCTCCGATGGCGACGAGGGGTTTGGCCTGAACTTCTTATACACGCTCATCCTGCTCTCTTTGGGAACAGTCAGGCTGCGGTTTACGTGATCCTCAGACCGCTGAACAGACCACGGTACGCACCTTTACTGAAACGCATGCGTTACCAGGGCGTCCGAATTGCCAATACGCAGCCGTGGTTCCTGCTCACTCCGAAAGCAACTTGCGAAGGCAAGTGCACGCTGCAGGCGACTGTGTCATGCACGCTGCGCCCGAGTCTGCCAAGCTGTTGTGTGTCTCGTTTCTACTCTATTGCCTATGCGCCTGTCTCTTGTCCGGATCGCGTGGCTGGCCGCCCTACTGGCCATGGCGGCTTGTTCCACTACGCCGGACCACGCTACGCCCAACCCCGCGCCGCTGCTGCTGATTTCCATTGATGCCCTGCGTGCTGACTATCTGGGTAAAGGGGATACGCCGAACCTGGACCGGCTGGCGCGCGAAGGCGTGCGCGCCGACTGGATGAATCCGTCTTACCCCGCACTGACCTTCCCCAATCACTTCACCCTGGTCACAGGCCTGCGTCCCGACCACCACGGCGTGGTCCATAACACGATGCGCGAGGAAGGGCTGGGCGATTTTCGCGTCGCCGACCTGGCGGCGGTGAGCGATGGGCGCTGGTGGCGTGCGGACCCGATCTGGATCAGCGCGGAAAAAGCCGGGCTGCGGACTGCGGTCTGGGCTTGGCCCGGTGGTGCGGCGCAGATCAATGGCGTGCGCCCCACGCGCTGGGTGGCTTACGACAGCAATATCCCGGCAGCGCAGCGTGCCGACGACGTTGCGCGCTGGTTGCAGGAGCCCATGGCGACGCGTCCTCGTTTTGCCGCGCTGTACATGGAAATGGTAGACAACGCGGGCCACGGTTTCGGTCCCGATTCGCCGCAGACGCGCGCGGCCGTGCGCGAAACCGATGCAGCCGTGGGTCGACTGGTCGAACAGCTGCGTCAAGCAGGATTGCTGGAGAATCTGAACATGATCGTAGTCTCCGACCATGGCATGGCGGCCGTTGAGTCGGGGCACATCCTCGTCGCAGAGGATCTGGTACCCATGGCAGACGCCGCGATCATCAGTGTCGGTCAATCGATCGGCGTTGCGCCACGCGCTGGGCGCACTGCATCGGTAGAGCGCCGCCTGCTGGGCCGCCACGATCATTACCAATGCTGGCGCAAGCAGGACCTGCCGGCACGCTGGCACTATGGCCAGAATCCACGGGTACCGCCCATCGTCTGCCAGATGGATGAAGGTTGGGATGTACTGACCGCAGAGAGCGCGGCACGCCGCACGCCCGGCGCCACGCGTGGCTCTCACGGCTACGATCCTGCGTTGCCCTCGATGCGTGCAACGTTCATCGCCCATGGCCCTGGCTTCCGCAAGGGTGTGGTGATTCCGGCCTTCGACAACGTCGACGTATACCCGTTGATGACCCGGCTGCTCGGCATTCCCGCACGCGGGAACGACGGCGAAATTGCACCCTTGCTTCCGGCGCTGCACGCTGCGCACGGCCGTTAGCTATTGCCTTGAGTCGAATTTATGGGACAGGCGATTTTTGGTGTCCTTGCCAAACCACGCTCTTGGTGAATTCCAGTCAAGACGGGTTTCCATCCGAAATGACTGCGTCGACAGACTGACCGCAAACAGCTTCCCGCGCACCGCGCATACGCCCGACATTGGGGTCCGAAAACGGCGAGTCACCCTGGTTTCGCAGTGTTAGCCTGCCTCCATGGCACTCGACACCGTCCCTCCCCTGCCCGACCCGCACGTGTGCGAACAGGCGCGACTGAGCCGCGACGCGCGCTTCGACGGCCTGTTCTTCACCGCAGTGAAAAGTACCGGCATCTACTGCAGGCCGGTATGCCCGGCGCCTGCACCCAAACCGTACAACGTCGCCTACTACGGCAATGCGGCTGCTGCAGAGGCCGCAGGCTTTCGTCCGTGCCTGCGATGCCGGCCAGAACTTGCGCCAGGAGACGGCGCATGGCGGCGCGGCGATGAGTTGGTGGCACGCGCGTTGAAGCTGATCGACCAAGGCGTGTTGGCCGATCAGCCACTTTCCGCACTGGCGGAGCGCGTGGGGTTGGGCGAACGACAGTTGCGTCGGCTATTCGTGGACCGGCTGGGCGTCACCCCGCTTGGCGTACATGCCACGCGCCGGTTGTTATTCGCCAAACAGCTACTCACCGAAACCGCGCTGCCTGTCACCGAGGTGGCGATGGCGTCGGGCTTCGGCAGCCTGCGTCGCTTCAATACGACATTCCTGCAGGCTTACCGGATGGCGCCGCGCGACCTGCGGCGGCAGCGACCTGCGGCACACGAAGGCACGTTGGTATTGCGACTGGGGTATCGGCCCCCTTACGACTTCGCCGCGATGCTCGACTTCCTGCGCGGTCGCGCGCTGCCCGGCGTGGAGCGCGTCGACGCGGACAGCTATGCGCGCGTCATCGGTCCTGCGACATCGCCAGGCTGGCTGCGGGTGAGTGCATGGCCAAACGACGAACACGCCTTGAAGTTGGAGCTGCGCGCTGTCCCTTCCGCTCAACTGATGCCAATCGTCAACCGGTTGCGGCGCATGTTCGATCTGGATGCAGACCCGCATGCGATAGCAGCTGCGCTGTCCAATGACGCGCGTCTTCGCCCACTGCTGAAGCAACAGCCAGGGCTGCGCCTGCCGAGTGGCTGGGACGGATTCGAGATCGCGATACGCGCAATCATCGGCCAGCAAGTGAGCGTAGCGGCGGCGCGCACCTTCACCGCCCGGCTGGCGCAGGCATATGGTGAAGCGCTACCTGTGGAATTTGCCGAGGGCATGTCGCACCTGTTTCCCACACCGGATGCGCTGGCCGATGCAGACCTGGCGGCGATCGGCCTGACCCGCACGCGTGCTGAAACGGTGCGTACCGTTGCGCGCGCCGTGCTGGATGCACGCGTTGATTTCCGTAGCGACCGCACCCTTGAGGAATTCATCAGCAGCTGGGTGGTACTGCCGGGCATCGGCCAGTGGACAGCAAGTTATATCGCTCTGCGCGCACTGGGCCACCCGGATGCATTTCCTGCCGATGATCTGGTGTTGCAAAAAGCAGTGCCTACCGACGGAACGCGGATGACCGCCAAGGCGCTGATTGCACGTGCGGAAGCATGGCGCCCATGGCGCGCCTATGCCGTGATTCATGTCTGGAAAGACTCCATGCAGAAAAAGCCGGCAACGACACAATAGAAAATACGTCGCGACGCCACGTTTCCAGTGGAAATCCAGAACCACTTGCGCCAATCCTGCAAAATCAGAAAATTTCCGGAAGATTTGGACATGCTTCTTTATCGTTACATCGACAGTCCTGTGGGACCGCTGCTGATTGCGGCGGACCACAAGGCATTGCATCTGATTGAATTCAATAAGCCACGTCATCCAATGGCACGTCTTGCAGAGTGGACCGCGGGAAATAACGACATTCTGGAAGCGGCACACATGCAACTGGATGAATATTTCATGTGCACACGCACCGTGTTCGACCTGCCGCTGGCGCCCACAGGCACGTCCTTCCAGAAGGAGGTCTGGCACGCCCTTTCAACCATTCCCTACGGACACAGCATCAGCTACGCACAGCTTGCCCGGCATGTTGGCAAACCAACGGCGATGCGGGCAGTGGGCGCCGCCAACGGGCGCAATCCGTTGCCCATCGTGTTGCCTTGCCATCGCGTGATTGGCGCCGATGGATCATTGACGGGTTTCGGTGGCGGCTTGCCCACCAAGCAATTTCTGCTGGAACTGGAAGGCGCCTTACCGCAGGCAAGGGATCTGTTCGGCTGAATCCCATCAATCCCGGATAGCCGCGCAAATGACGATCGAACTACAAATCGATAAGCATCGGATCCCGTCCATCAGCAACGCCGACAACGTATCGCGATAACGCACACCAACGGCCTTGCAACCGTGCGATGTCGTGCCCGGTGACGACCAGCGGCTACGACATGCGCGAGGTGATGCCTTATGCGCGGCAAACCGCACAGGGCCCGCTGCAACGATTCGCCCCCCCCGGCTTGTCAGCACGCAGGCAGCACCGGCCGGTCCAGTACTGCATGCGACAATGGGCCATGCCCTACAAGAATTCGTTGCGCCGCGGCTTGCAACCGCTACTGTCACGCGAGGTCTGGAAGCGTCGCGCGGTACTGTGGGGCGGCGCAGTCGCCGTTGCACTGGCAGCCATCTTTTTCGCCAAGCTCGCCGACGCCGCATTCGCGCTGTTCGAGCATGTCACCGCGATATCGCCATGGTGGTCGTTGCTGCTGACGCCACTGGTGTTCGGCCTGCTGGCCTGGCTGACCCAGGGCCGCTTGCGCCCCACGCAGGGCAGCGGCATTCCCCAGGTCATTGCCAGCCTTGAGGCCCCTACGGAAGAGTTCAGGGAACGGAATTTGTCGCTTCGCATGTCAGCGGGAAAGCTCTGCTTGACTACATTCGCGCTTCTGGGCGGCGCCTCGGTGGGCCGCGAGGGACCTACGGTGCACGTCGGGGCCAGTCTGATGTACGTGATTGGTCGACGTTTTGGATACCGCGATCCACGAGACGCCGCGCATTTCCTGCTCGCCGGCGGCGCAGCCGGTATCGCTGCCGCTTTCAATGCACCACTGGCTGGGGTGGTGTTTGCGATCGAGGAACTCAGCAGCCGTTACGAGCACCGCTTCTCGGGGACGCTGTTGACTTCGGTGATCGTGGGCGGCGTGGTGTCGCTTGGGTTACTCGGCAACTACACCTATTTCGGCAAGGCCTCTGGCAGCCTGCCGCTGGGACCCGGATGGATCGCGGTGCCGCTGTGCGGGATTGTCTGCGGCCTGGTGGGCGGCCTATTCAGCCGCATGGTCCTGGCGTCGGTGGCGGGCCGCCCGCGATGGCTTGGCCGCCTGCGCCTGCGCCATCGCGTCGCCCTTGCCGGTGCCTGCGGGGTAATTCTGGCGACATTGGGATTGCTGTTCG
>JBDTZK010000359.1:0-3292 GCA_040005195.1 Pseudoxanthomonas sp. | reverse complement strand
AGCGCGTAGTGGTGAAAGGCAGCTTCCACGGTCGCACCGAGCGCCCTGCGTTGTACTCGGACTCCTCGCGCCAGGCCGACGGACTCTGAGCCTGAATTCAGGCACAGGAATTTGGCGAACGGGCAACCGCCGCGGGTGTGGCCGATTTCCTTGCGCAGCGCGCGGTCAAAACGCAGCTGTGACAGGCTGGGGGTCATGATGTTGGCCATCACCTGTGGCTTGGCCATGGCTTCCATCACTGCTTCAGGCGTATGCCCGAAGCCGATCATGCCGTAGCCACCCGCGTCGTACAGGACCGCACCCTTGAGGGTGACTACCCACGGACCGCGGGCCGCCAGGGCGACGTAGGGGTTGATCGCGTCATCCGCATAGAAGTTGACATAGCCCGCCTGCACGGCGCGCAGCTGCGCGTCCTCGTCCATGGCGAACAGGTCGGCGAACTCGCTGCTCAGCTGGGCGTGTTCGGCGATGGCCGCGTCGATGGCGGCTTCAAGATCGGGGTGGGTGTTGGCCAGTCGGGACAGGGTGGCGTCGTCCAGGCCGGTAGTGAGGCGTTTGCCGGGATGCGCGCGCAGCGGCGCCAGCTTTTCGATCAAGGTCATGGCGATTTCCCGCGTGTTTTGGATAATCGTCTATTATCTGGAAAATTTCGTCGATTAACAGTTGTTATTCGTCTTATTTTCACCTATTTTTCGTCACATCGACGAAATAGCTTGGGCCAAATGAAGATCACTTCCACGGACGAACTGCTTTTATCGTTGCTACGCGAGAACGCGCGTGCTTCCACGGCGCTGATCGCGCGCCGGTTGAACCTGTCGCGGACCACGGTGCAGAGCCGGATCGAGCGGCTGGAACAGGAAGGGGTGATCAGCGGTTACACGGTTCGCGTGCATGAGGACTACGAACGCGGCCAGATCCGCGCGCACATCATGATCACCGTGCACCCCAAGCAGATGACCTCGGTGGTGGCCGCCCTGCGCGCGATGCCCGAGTTGCGTGTGTTGCAGTCGGTGAGCGGTGCCTATGACCTGATCGCCATCGGTGCCGTACCTACCGTCAGCGAGATGGATGTGCTGACGGATCGTATCGGCGCGATCGAGGGGGTTGACCGCACCACTTCGTCCATCGTGCTGTCGACCAAGTTCGAGCGCTAGCCTCACGTACAATGCGCGGCCTCCAAGGTCCAGTCATGTGAAGAAATCCGATTTCCATTACCAGCTTCCCGAGGCGTTGATCGCACAGGCCCCACTGCCTGAGCGTTCCGCAAGCCGCCTGCTGGTGGTGCCGCCGGGAGAGGCGCCGGGAGAGGCGCCATTTGTCGACAGGCAGGTGCGCGATCTGCGCGAGTGGCTGAATCCCGGTGATCTGCTGGTGTTCAACGACACCCGGGTGATCCCCGCGCGCATTTTCGGCCAGAAGGACAGCGGGGGTCGTGTCGAGATCCTCATCGAGCGTCTGTTGCCTGACAACTGCGCGCGCGTGCAGATTGGTGCCAGCAAGTCGCCGAAACCCGGTAGCCGTATCGCGTTGGATGCCGGTGGCGAAGCCGAAGTGCTGGGGCGTGACGGCGAGTTCTACCGCCTGCGCTTCCATGTTGAGGCGGCGCTGGAAAGCTGGCTGCTGAAGGCTGGGCGCCTGCCGCTACCGCCTTATATCCATCGCGATGCTGGTATTGATGACGACGAGCGCTACCAGACCGTCTTTGCACGCGCGCTGGGTGCGGTAGCTGCGCCGACGGCAGGCCTGCATTTCGACGATGCGCTGCTGGAGGCGTTGCGCGCGCATGGGGTCGAGTTCGGCCACGTGACTTTGCACGTAGGCGCGGGAACGTTCCAGGCCATGCGTGTCGACGACGTGCGCGAGCATCGCATGCACAGCGAATGGTTGAACGTGGGCGCCGCGCTGGTCGAGCAGGTACGCGCGACGCGCGCGCGCGGAGGCCGGGTGATTGCCGTGGGCACGACCGTGGTGCGTGCGCTGGAATCAGCCATGGGCAGCAATGAAGCGGGTGACCGCGAACTGCAGCCGTTCGCGGGGGAAACGCAGATCTTTATTTTTCCGGGCTATCGCATCCGCAGCGTGGATGCGCTGCTGACCAATTTCCATCTGCCTGAAAGTACGCTGCTGATGCTGGTGTCAGCATTCGCCGGCAAGGACCGTGTTTTCGCCGCCTATGCGCATGCTGTGCGCGAACAATACCGGTTCTTTTCCTACGGAGACGCCATGCTGCTTTTTCCCGAGGCCTCGCCATGAGCCGCATGTCCTTCGAGCTGCTGAAAACCGATGGCATACCCCGGCGTGGGCGGTTGACCTTCCCGCGCGGCACGGTGGAAACGCCTGCCTTCATGCCGGTGGGTACCTACGGTTCTGTGAAGGGCATCCCGCCCGAGCACATCCAGGAGCTTGGCGCAGAGATCATCCTGGGCAATACCTTCCATCTGTATTTGCGCCCCGGCCTGGAGGTGATCGCCAAGCATGAAGGCCTGCACGGATTTGCGCGCTGGGACAAACCCATCCTCACCGATTCGGGCGGTTTCCAGGTGTTTTCGCTGGCCCACCAGCGCAAGATCACCGAGCAGGGCGTGACCTTCAATTCACCGGTGGATGGCAGCAAGGTGTTTCTGGGGCCCGAAGAAAGCATGCACATCCAGAAAGTGCTGGATTCGGACATCGTCATGATTTTCGACGAGTGCACGCCCTATCCGGCCACCGAAGACGTGGCCGCGCGCTCAATGGAACTCAGCCTGCGCTGGGCGCTACGCAGCAAGAAGGCCCACGAAGGCAACGACGCGGCGTTGTTCGGCATTGTGCAGGGCGGCGTGCATCCGCAGCTGCGCACGCGTTCGGCAAACGGCTTGCAGGAGATCGGTTTCGATGGCTATGCGATCGGCGGACTGGCGGTGGGCGAGCCCGAGCACGAGCGCAACGAAATGCTCGAGCACCTGCATCCTCTTTTGCCCGCCGATCGGCCGCGTTACCTGATGGGCGTAGGGCGCCCCGAAGACCTGGTGGAATCGGTCGCGCGTGGCGTGGACATGTTCGATTGCGTCATGCCCACCCGCAATGCCCGCAACGGCCACTACTTCACCCGGTTCGGCCAGGTGCGCATCCGCAACAAGGTCAACGAACTGGACCTGCGGCCGATCGAGCCCGGCTGCACCTGCCATGCCTGTGCACAAGGCTTCACCCGGGCCTACCTGCGCCACCTGGACAAGTGCAACGAGATCCTGGCCTCGATGCTGGCCACCATCCACAACCTGCACTATTACCAGCAACTGATGGCTCGACTGCG
>JBDTZK010000358.1:0-3293 GCA_040005195.1 Pseudoxanthomonas sp. | reverse complement strand
CACGCCGCCAGCGACGGACGCCTCCGCCTCGGAGCCCAGCGCAACCGAGTCGGTCGCATTGGCCTGGCTCAAGAAGCCGATGCCGACACTAGCAAAGCCGGCCGCATCTGCCGCATTACCCAAGGCAACTGAAAGGATGCCCGCGGCATTTGCGCCTGAACCGACAGCCGTCGCACCGCTTCCGGACGCAGCGCTGGAATTTCCGAGTGCCGTGCTGTTGTTGCCTGAGGCTGTGCTTTCACTGCCGGATGCCATGGAATCTCTGCCCGAAGCCGAACTCCTGTATCCGGTAGCCGTGCTTCCGTCGCCGCTAGCGGAACTGCCGACGCCCAACGCCGTCGCGCTCAGCCCCGTCGCTTGACTGTCCGTTCCGATGGCCACTGTCAACGAAGCTCCGGCCAGTGCACCATTGCCGATGGCAATCACGCCATCGTCGAAGCCGTTGATGGTCGATGCCGTACCTTGGGCAGTCGCACCCAGGCCCAGCGCTATCGAGCCGGCGCCTTGGGCACTGGCCGATTCACCCATCGCAATGCTGCCCGACGAGTTTGCCTGCACCGTTGCACCAAGACCCATGGCAATGCCGGCATCGCTGCTGGCGGCCACCGAAGCATCCTTGCCCGATGCAATGGCGTCCACACCGGCCGCGCCATCGTTGTTCTCGTTACCGCCGCCGGTGGAATTGACGCTGTAGTAATGGGTCTGACCTGCAGCCACATTACCTGCCAGCGCGCTCAACTGCGCCACGTTCACCGCATCGCTGTCTTCCGTACCTGCTGCCACACCCGTGATCTGGCGGAACTGGCCGTTGGCTGCATCGCCTACCGAAACTGCACCCAGTGTGCTGGTGGTTGCGGCGATGGCTGCGGCTTGCGCGGCATCAGCGTTAGGCGGCACATAGCCGGCGACGCCTGCTGCGGTGGAAGCCACCGAGTTGGACCCCAGGGCAACCCCGTCTACGACCGAGGCCTTCGCATTGGTACCGAGGCTAACGGTGTCGTCCGCAGCGATATATCCGCCTGACAGGAAGCCGATGGCCACATTCCGGTTACCAAGCACGCCCATGCCTGCGGAGGCGCCGCCCGCGAAGTTCTGATCACCCTCCGCGCTATTGCCCGCATATGTGCCTACCGACGTATTGTTATTGCCTGTCAGGGCGAACGCGCTGTTTCCGCCGATCGACACGTTGCCGCTGCCCGTCACGAACTGACCGGCCGTTACACCGAAAGACGCATTGCCATCTCCGTTAACGCCGAAACCCGCACCCAGGCCGATAGCAGCATTCCGGCTCCCATTCACAGACGAGCCTGCATTCCCTCCAATCCCGATGTTCTCCTTGTTGGCGGCGCCGGCTATCGTGCCGGCAGTGTCCCCGATGAAGATGTCGTCCGCTCCAGTGGCGACCGCACCAATACCCATTGCGACGCTGTTCGCCCCCTTCGCCTGCGCACCGCGCCCCATCGCGATAGCGTTGATGCCAGTGGCCCGGGTTTGAATACCAATGGCGATAGCCGCCGTGCTGGTTGCCTGTGCGCCCTCGGCTATCGCTACAGTGCCATCAGACATTGCCCTGGCGGCATAGCCAATCGCCACGGGGGAGTAGCTTCCAGCGCCTTGCGTGGTGCCGTCGCTATATGCCGCGGCCGACTGACCAATGGCCACACCGCCGACGTAATAGTTGCCAGTCGTTGTGCCTGCGGTCGAAAGATCTCCATACACGCTAGTTACCCTTGCGTTGGTACCGACTGCCACACCACCACTCACGCCCGTCTGCGCGCCGCTACCAACCGCGACATTACTTCCAATCAACGAAGTAGATGCTGCGTTATTACCTATAACGACGCTTGCATTGGGTTCATTGCTGGTCCATTGGTTGGCGGTGCGGGCGCCGCTGCCAATCACAATCGTCCCGATCCCATTAGCTGCGTTTGCGCCGGTCCCCATGGCGATGGAATTTTCTCTTTGAGCGGTCGCAGAGTTACCGATGGCCAAGGAATTGGCGCCGCTTGCCGTCGTAGCCAGTGATCCAATCGCAATCGCTTCAACGCCGGAAGCGCGCGCATCCAGATCGGTGGTGCCAATCGTAGCCGGTGTTCCACTGACGCCATTGATGAGCGCCAGACCACCCGATGCAGTTTGACCCATGCAGGTCCAGTTTGCGGTGGTACCCACTGCCACGACGGCCTGGCTGACACACGTATTGGCTGGTCCGGCTGTGGCTGTCCAAGTCGCACTGCCTGGATCTGCTGCACCTGAAGCAAAGGCGTTGCCAATCATGCCGATGGCACTCACCAAACCAGCGACGGCCAAGATCCTGCGCGTCTGACGACGGGTTTGCGTGCCGGTGCTCTTGCTACTGGCAAGTTCCGAGGCCACTACCATCTGGCCCAGCGCGCTGTTCCATACCTTGCAGTAAATCTTGTTCATGCTTTATCCCCTGAATGTCGTTTTCTGATGTGCCGATTGGCTTGGATGACTAAGCTGCAACTCCTTTCAGGAAGCGGCACATCTCAGTCTTTACTTGTTTGCGATGCGGTTGCTGGCAAGGGCGTTGAAGCTGGCGAGCAGAATCTAGTCGTGACGCAAGAAATGTGTGAGGGCAAACACCAAACCTGTCGTTCTTGGTTTGCAAACAACTTGAATACCGCGTGCCACTCCGAATTCCAGTCGAAAATCGCCCCTGGTACTGCATCCTTTCAGCAGACTTTATTTCGAACTACGCGGCGCTCAGATCGAACCGCACCTGGATTGCGAGCTGACGTTTACTGCAGCAACGTTGCAAAAGACCAGCCTGCCAGCTGAGTGATCCGGACCAATGGAACTGAAGGAATACATACAGAATTTCGTAGTTCCAAAACTTTTTTTTGATGACCTGGAGCTTCCGTTGTTGCGCCTTACAGTCAGGCAGGAGGGTTTTCTGGTTCTCGATTGAGAAGGTAATCTTTGTACTTCTGCACGCGCTGTCTCTGGTTGTATCCGTCTTCGTAGTTCTCGACCAAAGACGCGAGTAAAGAGGCCTCAGGCAGTCCATCCAACGCCTGTATTGTTTTTGCCCACATCCCGTTGTGTGCCCAACGCGTGAACTTGACGTACACGGCGTGCGTATTGCCGTAGGAAGGATTCAGCATCTTCCATGCACCACCGATCATTGATGCTTGTACGGAAGCCTCAATCAGATTCTTTGTGCTTTTTTCGCGACTTGAAACAGGTGACGAAATTCGTGGCCACAAAGCTTTCAACTTCAAACAACATGCTTCTGAAAGCCTGTACTCGCGGCCCAGTGGGTCGCCATC
>JBDTZK010000357.1:0-3297 GCA_040005195.1 Pseudoxanthomonas sp. | reverse complement strand
CCAGCACCACCGAGATGATCCAGAAGCGCACGATCACGCGCGGCTCGGGCCAGCCCTTGAGTTCGAAATGATGGTGGATGGGCGCCATTCGGAACACGCGCTTGCCGGTGAGCTTGAACGAAGCCACCTGGATCATCACCGACAGCGTTTCGATGACGAAAATGCCACCCATGATCACCAGTATCAGTTCCTGGCGAACGATGATCGCAATCGTGCCCAGCACCGCACCCAGCGCAAGTGCGCCAATGTCACCCATGAACACCATGGCCGGATACGTGTTGAACCAGAGGAAGCCAAGGCCTGCACCAGCGATAGCCGCGCAGATGATCACCAGCTCACCCGCGCCAGGTACCTGCGGGATCTGCAGATACGCAGAGAACACCGCATTACCGGAAGCATAGGCAAAGACACCCAGTGCACAGGACACCAGCACGGTGGGCATGATCGCCAGGCCATCCAGCCCATCGGTCAGGTTGACTGCGTTGGAAAACCCGACAATCCAGAAATAGGCGATGGCAATGAAGCTGAAGCCCGCCAGCGGCAGCGCCACGCTCTTGATCAGCGGAATGTAGAACGTGGTCGATGCAGGTACGGAAGGGTCCGCCGTCATCCACAGGAAAACACCAGCGGCCAAGCCGAAAATCGATTGCAGCAGATACTTCCAGCGTGACTTCAAACCATTCGGATCGCGCTTCACGATCTTGATCCAGTCGTCGTACCAACCGATAGCACCGAAGGCCAGCATCACCAACAGCACCACCCACACGTAGCGATTGCGCAGGTCACCCCATAGCAGCACTGACAGCAACACGGTCATCAGGATCATGGCGCCGCCCATGGTGGGCGTACCGGCCTTGGTGAAATGGCTCTGCGGACCATCCGCACGGATCGGCTGCCCGCCCTTGAACTGTGCAAGCCGGCGAATCACCGCCGGGCCCAGCCACAACGACAGGAACAACGAGGTCAGTGCCGCAAGAATGCCGCGCAAGGTCAGGTAACTGAACAATCCAAACAGGCTTTCCAGCTGCTGCAACCAGCGTGTCAATTCAAGCAGCATGCGATGCGCCCTCCCCTGTGGACAGCAATGCGGTGACGATGCGATCCATCGCGCTTCCCCTTGACCCTTTCACCAGGCAGCGCAGGCCATTCGGCTGCACCACACGTGACAGGTCGAGGCGCAAGGCATGCGACAGTTCTTTATGGTTTTCGAAACTGCGCGCTCCCTCGCCGAAGGCAAGCGCTGCCGCCGCACTCAGCGAGCCCAGCGTATACAGCCGACCAATCCCGGCAGACTTGGCCTGGCGCCCCAGCTCTGCGTGCAAGGCTTCGCCTTCGGCGCCGAGTTCGCGCATGTCGCCCAACACCAGCCAGCTTTCACCGCCGGCAGCCGCCAGCGTGTCGATGGCAGCGGCGAGAGATCCGGGATTGGCGTTGTAACTGTCATCGATCAATACCGCGCCGTTGCCCAGCACGTGTGCCGCCTGCCGGCCTGGCACTGCCTTGCTCGCGGCAAGACCTTCAACGATGGTGGCCAGTGCCACACCACAGGCCAGTGCCAGTGAAGCGGCTGCCAGCGCGTTGAGCAGGTTGTGGCGGCCTGGCAACGGCAGCTCTACCGCTGCCTCGCCCTGGGGCGTGACCAGCACGAATCGAGAACCCTGATTATCGGTGACGATATCCCGCGCAGTGACATCGGCGCTGGATTCCAGGCCAAAGCGCAGCACGCGCCGGCCTGCAGCCAGACCCGCGAAATATTCCGCGAAGGCATCATCGGCGTTGATGACCGCTACCCCATCGACGGCCAGTGCCGAATGGATCGCACCTTTGGTCTGGGCCACGCCCATCAGGCTGCCCAGGCGCTCCAGATGCGCAGCAGCGACATTGTTCACCAGCGACACATCCGGTGTGACGATATCGGTCAGGTAGGCGATGTCACCGGGCTTGCCCGCACCCATTTCGTAGATGGAAAAATCCGCATCGTCCGGCGCATCGACCACCGCCAGCGGCAGGCCGATTTCGTTATTGCGATTGCCCGGACTGAAGTAGGTGTTGCCGGCCAGCTGCAGGATAGAGACGGTCAGCGACTTCACGCTGGTTTTTCCGTTGCTGCCGGTGATGGCAATCGCCTTGCCCCCGCGATCCAGCTGCAGGTTGCCGGCAATGCGCGCCAGGGCGATCTGCGTGTCGGTGACAACGATCTGCGGCAGATCGACTTCGACCAGGTGATCGACCAGCAGTGCCGCAGCGTTGCGCATCGCTGCGTCGTAGGCAAAGTCATGGCCGTCGTAACGCTCGCCACGGATCGCGATATACAGGCCACCCGGCATCAGGCTGCGCGTGTCGTTGGCCATCGTGTCGACCCGCACGTCTTCACCGTGCAGTTCGCCGCCCGCCCAGTGCGCTAGCAGGGAAAGGGGAAGACGTTTCATGGAGTGCGCTCCAGGCACTGGCGCGCCATGACCGTGTCATCGAATGCATGGCGAACGCCGGCGATTTCCTGGTAAAACTCGTGGCCCTTACCTGCGATCAGCACGATATCGTCAGGACCGGCGTCGCCGATGGCGCGCGCGATGGCCTGCGCGCGGTCGCGCTGCACGATCATCGAGTGTGGTTTGGCAAAGCCCCTGAGGATATCGGCGACGATAACGTCACCATCTTCAGCACGCGGATTGTCATCGGTCACCACCACCAGGTCAGCCAGTCGCTCGGCAATCGCGGCCATCTGCGGACGCTTGCCTGTATCGCGCTCACCGCCGCATCCGAATACGCAGATCAAGCGTGCCCCGACGTGGTCACGCAGGCTGGACAACGACTGTTCCAGAGCATCGGGCGTATGCGCGTAATCAACTACCACCAGGGGCCGCAAACCATCGCCGCCCAGGCGATTCATGCGGCCGTGGATGGGTTGCAGGCGGGAAAGCACGCGCGCGATATCGGCAGGTGCATCACCCAGTGCATGCAGGACACCTGCCACCGCAAGCAGGTTGTCGACGTTGAAACGCCCCAGCAGCTTCGACTGCACGCCATGGGCGGCTCCTTCGATCACCAGATTGAAGGCGATGCCATTCGCATCCAGGCATGCATCGGCCGCCAGGACACTGGCAGAAGGCTCGCTGCGCGAACTCACTCCGACCACGCGCAGCTCGCGCGGCAGCGACGCCATCAGTTCGCGGCCGAAAGCATCATCCAGGTTGATCACGGCTGACTGCAATTCCGGCCATGCGAACAATCGCGCCTTCGCAGCGCCGTAGCCGGCCATGTCACCGTGATAATCCAGATGATCACGGGTAAGGTTGG
>JBDTZK010000023.1:0-11145 GCA_040005195.1 Pseudoxanthomonas sp. | reverse complement strand
CGTCGGTCAGTCCGTCGGGCACCGGCGCCAGATTGACCATGGCGTCGGGCACCAGCACGTATTCGGCCTGACAGCCGTCGATGGTGTTGCCGAATTTCCAGCCGCCAATCGCTTTCCAGCCATGCTCGGTGCCGGCGCCGTCCTGCGAATGCTGCCCGCACAGGCAGGCATTGCTCCAGCCGCTGGGGGTGATGGCGCCGGCGATCACCCGCTGGCCTTCGTGGTAACCGGTCACGGCGGAACCGAGTTTCTCGATCACCCCGACCGGCTCATGCCCGACGGTCAGGCCCCGGGCCACCGGGTACTCGCCCTTGAGGATATGCACGTCGGTCCCGCAGATGGTGGTGGTGGTCACCCGCATCAGCGCATCCAGCGGCCCCACCTCGGGAATTGGCTTGTCGTCCAGCACGATGCGGTTGGGCTCGACAAAGATCGCCGCTTTCATCATGGCCATGGTGGGTGCTCCGGATCAGGGGGAACACCACCATAGGCGCATGGTTGTCGGGAATCGTTGAGCGAGATCAATCCAGGACGGAATCTACGCCCAGCGCTTCGTAGGCCATGGCTTGATCAGGTTTTCCACCCGGCGCACTTACCGCTGAAGCAATGCGTTGACAGCGCCAACCCCAGCCGTATGCATCAGGGGATGACGCAAGCAGGCACTCAATGACCACCTAGTACCATGAAGTGGTTCGTCGTCGAGAAGCCGCATGTCCAATCGCATCCAACACCCTCTCCTGCGCGACCGTGTGATGTCCGCTGCCGACGCGGCTGTGTTGATCCAGCCGGGCGATACCGTAGCGATGAGCGGCTTTACCGGTGCGGGGTATCCGAAGGCGGTGCCGCAGGCATTGGCGGCGCGGATGGAAGCAGCGCATGCGGCGGGACAGGCATTCCGGGTGAAGGTGCTGACCGGCGCTTCGACCGCGCCGGAACTGGATGGCGCACTGGCCAAGGTTGGCGGGATGGAACTGCGCCTGCCTTACCAGTCCGATCCCACCACACGCGCGCGCATCAACTCTGGCGAGATGGAATACATCGACCTGCACCTGAGCCATGTCGCCCAGTACGCGTGGTTCGGTTTTTTCGGCGACATCGATGTGGCCGTGGTGGAAGTGGCGGGTATTCTGGAGGACGGACGGCTGGTGCCTTCTTCCTCGGTGGGCAACAACAAGACCTGGCTGGAACAGGCCGGCAAGGTGATCCTGGAGGTCAACCAGCGGCAGCCCGCCGGTCTGGAAGGCATGCACGACATCTACTACGGCACGGCGCTACCGCCGAACCGCAAACCCATTCCGCTGCTCAAGCCCGACGACAGTATCGGTGAAGCTTATCTGCGCTGCGACCCGGACAAGGTGATCGCCGTGGTCCAGACCGATGCGCCGGACCGCAATTCCGCGTTTGCATTGCCCGATGCCAACTCGCAGGCCATCGCCGCGCACCTTCTCGATTTCCTGTCCCACGAGGTCAAGCGCGGCCGTCTGACGCCGCACCTGCTGCCGCTGCAATCGGGAGTGGGCAACATCGCCAATGCCGTGCTCGCCGGTCTGGCCGGCGGGGGCTACCGCGATCTGACTGCCTTCACCGAGGTGATCCAGGACGGCATGCTGAGCCTGATCAAACAGGGCGTGCTGCGCATGGCGTCGGCGACTTCGTTCTCGCTCAGTCCTGCGGGTATCCAGGAGTTCGAAGCCCATGTCGATTTCTATCGCGAACGCATCGTGCTGCGTCCGCAGGAAATATCCAACCACCCCGAACTGATCCGCCGGCTGGGCTGCATCGCGCTCAACGGCATGATCGAAGCCGACCTCTACGGCAACGTCAATTCCACCCACATCGCCGGCAGCAGCATCATGAACGGGATCGGCGGCAGCGGTGATTTCGCCCGCAACAGTTATCTGTCGGTGTTCATGGCGCCCAGCACCGCCAAGGGCGGCGCGATTTCGTCTCTCGTGCCGATGACCAGCCACGCCGACCACACCGAGCACGACACCATGGTGCTGGTCACCGAACAGGGCCTGGCAGACCTGCGCGGGCTTTCACCCAAGCAACGCGCACAAGTCGTCATCGACCGCTGCGCGCACCCGGATTTCCGTCCGTTGCTGCAGGACTATTTCGACCGCGCCTGCCATGCGAGCGTCGGCAAACACACCCCGCATCTGCTGGACGAAGCCTTGTCGTGGCACCAGCGCTATCTGGTCACAGGCAGCATGCGCGCCGGCTGATTGGCGCGACAGGTGGCTCGTTCTTACGAAGCGACGCTGGCCTTTCCCAAACGCGAGCGCTCCAACCACCAGAGCGCTACTCAGCCAGAAAACCCAGCAACAACCCAAATTCATGCCCATCCGCTGCCCGCAACGCAGCCAGGTATTGATCTCGCGCCTCGTTGATAGGGAGCGCGCTTCCCCATGAAAAAGGCGCTTGGTCCCATTGGCGCAGTAACCAGTCCGCCATGGCGCGGGCATGGCGGCCATTGCCATTGGCGAACACATGAATCTGTACCAGGCGGTGGTGGTAACGCGCCGCACATTCGCGTGCAGGGTAAGTTCCGAACTCAAACCACTAACGCACGTCGTCATGCAGCTGGCGCAGCTGTGGACGTATGTCGTGCGGCGCCACTCCGATATTGCGCTCGCTTTGGCGCGGCTGACCTGCCCAGCGCCAGACCTCATTGAACATGCGGCGATGCAGGTCGAAGACCATGGCTTCATCCAGCGCGTCGCCACCCGCGCGACGACGGCTGGCCCAACGCAGTCCCTTTTCAATGTTCGCCTGCTCCACCAGATTCAGGTCCGAACGCGTAGCGACCCAATCGGGAATCAGACCCGTGCATTCGTCCGGATCAAGGGGCGTGGCCCCGTCATCTACCGGCGTGAACAGATCATCGGGACCGACCGGCATCAATCCGCCTCCCACAGATCCCGGTCACGCAAGCCCTCTGCCGTCGCACGCAACTGCAAGGCCTGCAGCACCGGATCCGATTCGTGCTGGCGCTCCAGCCCCATGCTGTGCGTGAGCCGCCCATGTTCGCGCTCGGCGAGCGCCGCTCGGCGCTGCTCGACGCGTGCCTGCAGGCCAGTACGTGGCAGTAGAACGTAGTGCAGCTCGCAATCCAGCGCCTCGGCGGCGCGGCGCAAGGTGCCCAGCTGGATCCGGTCTTCGGCTTCGGCCTTCTCCATGCCCACCACTGAGGCTTGGGCAATACCAAGCCGTCGACCCAATTGGGTCGTGGTCATGCCCAAGGCAGTGCGGATGGAACGCACCCAACCCTGGCGGGGACGAGTCAATGCAGAGCGCACGGTTTCCAAGGCCAGCAGGCGTTGATCCAGGCTGGCCCTGGCAAGATCTTTGGCAGTCAGGGTTTTCATAATAGGCTCTAAACTATTATTTACATATTATAAAATAGTCTGTGAACTATAAAATGTCAACGTATAAATAGCTTGAAGCATATAATAATTCAGCCGACGCGAACTTTTTCAAACCGCATCGCACCTCTACACAGGGCCGTTGGATCTTCCAATCCGCGCGCGCTCCAGCCACCACAGCGCAGCCGCGCTGGCTAGCCAGGCCAGGAACCATGGCCACGAGGGACCGCGGCGGCCGGGATGGTCCTTGCTTTGTGCTTCGGCTGCTGCTGCACGCGATGAGGTGCTTTGGAGGCGCAGTGTGGCGTCGCGCAGTTCGGCGGCGTGCAGGCCTGGGGCGGCATCGGTGGTGTAGACGAAGAAGGGCCACGATGTTTCTTTTGCTTCGCGATCACCATCGCCCCCCACAGTCGCTTCCGTTTGCAGAAGCTGATGCCAGCCCGGTTGTTGCGGCCAGTACGCGGCACAGGGTGACGTGCCGGTGGCGGGATCTGGCAGCAGCGTGATGATGGCTCCGCTGGGGGCAACGACACGCGGCTTGTCGCCGAGGTTGCACAGCACCATGCGTCGCTGCTCACGCGGTTGGGTGTCGATGCGTGGCGTGCTACCGGCTTGAGGACGTGCGAGTGTGGCGAAGGCCTGGCTCCACAGGTCGCCATAACGATCCGCTTGTCCTGAGAGTGCCAGACGGAAGCTGTCGGTTACGGTCCATACGGCGATGCGGCCGCGTCCTTCTGTGCGCCAGGTGGCCAGCACTGTTCCCTTGTCATCCCGCAGCAGCGGGGTTGCATCGGTGGCATTGATGCTTACGACGCGGCGGGTGAGTTGGGCATCCTCTGTCTGCTCGCCTTCCACAACGGCGAGTCCATCACGCGTGCCGGCGCCACGTTGTGCACGCAGCGCTTCGTCATCCGCCTCTTCCACCGGCAACTGCAACGGTGCCGAATCGTTGCCGCTGGAAACCGACAGCCCCAGCGCCTGCCATTGGCGACGCGTCGATTCCGACAACGGACCGGTGACGCGAAGTAACACGCCCAAGCCTCCGCGTACGGCGGTGAGCACGGCGGCGCGTTCGTTGCCACCCAGCGCGGACCAGCTGCGATCATCCAGGATCACCAGATCGAAGCGTTGCAGACTCGCCGCGCTCAATGCCATCGGCGCATCGCCCAGTTCCACGCCGTTACCCACGCTGATCTGCGACTGCAGCGACAGTCCGGCATCGGTAGCCCAGCGGCGCAGGTATTTCACTTCCGGACTGGGTGCGCCGGCCAGCAGCAGCAACCGTGGCGCGGGATCGGCGGCGGTCCATACCGGCACGTCCAATTCTTCCAGCAACTTTCGCCGCGTATCACGCAAGCGCAGCTTGAACAGTGCCAACCCGGGTACGCGCGCACTGCCTTGCAAGGTGAAATCACCAACCTTGCCGAGTGCCGCAACATCCGTGCGCTGGCCGGCCGGGTCGATCAGTTCCACCCAACCACCTTCGAGCTGATGCGCCTGTCCGCCGACAGAGAAAGCAGCGCCGGGCGCGACACGCGCAGGCGGATCCAAGCGAATCAAGCCGCGTGGCAATTCAGGTGGCTCGAAAGCCAGCGACACGCCTTTCAAGGCGTCGCGATCGCGTGCCTCCAGTCCGGCGCCAACGATGCGCAGCCGTTGCGTGCCGGGGTGGCGACGCAAGGCGGTGGCCAGGTCGGGCGCACGATCCACGCCCGTCATTGCGGGCGCTTCCGGCAGTGCAATCAGCGAATCGCCTGGTTGTTGAACCAGCTGCTTGGCAGTGGACTGTGCGGTGGCGACGACCAGGGTTCCTGCTTCAGTTGGCGCGGTGGGCGGCAGTAACGTGAAGTAGAGCAGTACTGCGCAGATCGGTTGCATAACCAGCAATAACGCCAAGCGCCAACCACGTGCGAGTGATTGAGTGGGTGCTTTGCGCTGCCACCACAGCAGTCGTGTGCAGGCCAGCACGACTACCAGGATCAGCAGACCAGCGACAAGATCAAGATGGATCCCAGCGTTCGCTGGGATGACGGGCGAAAAAAGAGGCTCGCTCAAGGACAGATTCATTCGCCTGATCCTTCGCGCAACGCATCCAGGTAACGCGTGCCGCTGGCATCGCCTTGTTCGCGTCGTGGCACGTGTGCGGGTGGGCGAGACAGTGCCGTCCACAACAGGCCGCGCAAAGTGCGGCGACAGGCGATGCACTGCGGGTCTCCGCGCACGGCATCAATCGCTGCGACGAACGCCAGCGGATCGGTTACGCGCGATTCGTTGCCGCGCAGCCAGCGTTCCAGCGCCTGAAGTTGCGGCTCCCATTGCACGGGCGCGGCGCCTGGCGCTTCCTCCAGCGCACGCCACATCGTTGCCGGCACGACATCGACATCATCCAGCGCGGCCAGACCCAGCTCACGACGCACCAGGCCGGCACGGTCGCCGGTCAGGCGGCGGGCTTCATCGATGGGTGGCAACTCCGGACCGACGCGTGCCAGGAAGATGCGCGTGGCCTGCTGCACCTGTTTGATGAAACCCAGCGCCTTGTAGGCATAAGGCAAGGCCTGTTGCGGATCGCCCTGGCGCAGATGCAATTCGGATTGCCACATCTGGTCCAGCGCCCGCTTCAAGGTGGCGCGGGTTTCGGGGTCCAGCAGGGTGGCGGCTTCGGCATGGTCGTGGGTGTGGCCGTATTCCTCCAGCACGGTGGCCTCGTTGCCGAACGCTTCCCTGGTCTGTCCGGCAGCGTGGTCGTGATCGTCGGTGGGAACAGCACCGGCCTGGGTATCCCCCGGCGGATGCTCTTCTTCACCAGTATGATCGTCGGTGTGCTGATCGGAATTTTCTTCGGCATCATTGGTCGGTAGCTTGGCTTGACCTTCCGATTCCTCACCCAGGAACTGGCCATAGCGCAGGCGCAGGATGCGCTGGTCCACCCCGATGGCATCGGACCGTTCGACGAACTTGTCTGCACTGAGCTTCTTCTTTTCCTTCAACAAGGCTTCGGCATCGATGATGATCTGGCGCTGGCTGCGGAAATAGGCGGGCAGCACTTTCTTTACCATGCCATCCAGGCCGGTGCTCTCGTTGCCCAGGTCGGAAGGCCAGCGCAGGATCAGGCTGGGGCTTCGTACCAGCTGCGGATTGGGTGCGCGGTTATCACTGACACCGAGTTGCGCGACCAGGTCATCGCCTACCGCAAAGCCCAACGCAGCCAGATCCAGTTGCGGCGAGAAACGTTTCAAGGTCGCATTGCCGGTGCCGCGCACGTTGAGTGTTTGCTCACGGAAGGTGATGTTCTCGCCTTCGCCCTGCGCCAGGGTGATGCGCAGTTGCGCGCTGGCGGCCACGCCGTGGTCGTCGCTGACTTCGAACAACAGCGGCCAACGACGCTGGCCCGCCGTGACCAGACTCAGGCTGCGGTCGGGCGTGATGACCTTGATCTGCGGCGGCCGGTCGGCAATCGCATCCAGACGGTACAGACGCGTGGCCGGCTGGGGCTGCGCAGTGCGTGGCTGCACGCGGTAGAGCACGGATCTTTCCAGCAGGCGCTGGGCGCTCCAGTCCTCGCCGTCACGCACCAGTGCCAGTCGCGTGCCGTCGTGGAAGACCATATCGGCAGCCTGCGGTTGTGGTTCGAAATGCAGCGTCCATTGCAGGCGCGAACCCTGCGGCGCTTTCGCATCCAGACTGGCTTCGTTGCGCACCGGCAGGCCGGTATAGCCTGGGGGCGTGATGCGCAGGCGCTGTGCGACCAGGCGCGGCACGCCTGCAACAACCGGTGTTTGTTCCGCGCTCGGCGCCAGGCGATCAGATGTGGCCTGTGGTGTCGGCCAATACAACAACGCGGCGATGCCAATGGCGCCAGTGATCCACGTGGCTGCAATACGTGATGACGACCATGGCGCACGCAGGTCAGGCGCAGTGCCTGTATTCAGACGTTCCTGCAATCGTGCGCGCTGCAGTTGTTGCAGCGGATTCAACGTAGCCGCATCGGCCAGCAGCAGATCGGTGCTGTCTTCCAGATCGTTGCGTCGTGTATTTAGTTGTCGCACCAGCCAGCGCTGATCGAAATCGCGCGCATGCCACGCTGCGAGGGCAATCAGCACCGTCATGCCAACGACGGCGATCAGTACCGCTGACGTCATTCCGGAAAAGCGCCACGCTGCAATGGTAGCCAGCGCCGCAAGAGGCAACCCGATCAGCAGGTCGTTGGCTACGCTGCGCGTGCGTGCGGCGCGCGACAGTTGCAGAAGCGAACTGGCGGTCATGCCGTCACCTGCATGGAGCTTTCACCGGCATACGGAAATGTAGCAGCGACGCGATGCAGCTTTTTCTCCCCCTTTGAAAAAGGGGGATCAAGGGGGATTTGCTCTTGCTCTTCAATCACGCGAAAAGCAAATCCCCCATAGCCCCATTTTTCAAAGGGTGCAAAGCAGCGAGGGTGCACGGACACTGCACGAACGCTGACGGCTGCCAAAAAAAGTCTGCTCGCACTCATGGCGCAACCCCACGACTGCGTCGCGTCGCCAGCCAGCGTTCCACCAGCAGCAACGACGCGATCAGCAATGCCAACCAGGGTTTCAGGTCGCGCGGTGGTTGCGCATAGGCAGCACCGCCAGTGCCAGGAAGGTAATCAGACGCCATCACACGCGCGGGCGCGGGCGCGGTGGCTAGCAAAACGTCACGAAGCTGGCGCGGGAAATCGGGTTCCAGCAACTGCGGCATCGCCGCCGAAGTAAACGGCCGGGTAAACCGCAGCACGCGACCTTGACCCAGCGCAGCGCCTTCCACCAGTGGTGCACCCAACGCATCGCGCCAATACACGGTGGGGGTGCTTGGAAATTTCAACTCCGCCTGCGACTCCAGCAAGGCGGTGCCGCCCTGCTTGATCCAGTCGATCACCTCGACGGGAACGGGTCCGGTCGCCAGCCACACCAGCGTACGCGTGCGCGCAGGCAATGCCTGGCCAATCGGCGCGAAAGAAAAATCCGCAGTGGTTGCCGTTGCCGGTTGCCAGGCCGTGGTGGCCGCGCGCAAGTAACGCACGGCCTGCGCACGATTCGGTGCATGGCGCACGGTCAACGCAGGAGTGGTCGCAGGCGCGGGTTTCGGCGCCGGCATGGCGCCCGGCACGACATTCCATTGCACCGCGCGCGACAGCCGTGGGCGCATGGCATCGGCGCCCTGCAATTGCTCGGGCACGAATACACTCAGCGCGACGCGCGCTGGCAGTTCCGCATCCAGTTGCCGCAACAGGCTGGCGAACGGAACCGCACCAGTGGGCGTTGCCTGGTCCAGTTCCGGGAATCCGGGTGCCAGCCAGTGCAGGCGGGCCTTCGTATCACCCACGCTGGCTTTCACTTGCGCGGCATCGACCCCGGGAAGGACCGCGACCCAAGGTGTTTCATCGGCACTGTTGAACAACACCGGCCGTGCCAGCCAGAGCGCCAGCAAAACCAGAAGCAACAGCCGCAGCCACAACAACGGCCACTCGTCGAAGCGGATGCGATGGCGTGGCTTGGGTTTCTGGCGCAGCCAGCGCAGTGCGGCGAAATCCGTTGGGCGCTGTTCGTTGCGCCGGGCCAGATGGATCAGCAATGGCACGATCAGCGCCACGAGTGCGGACAGCGCGGCGGGCAACAACAAGGCAGGGCTCATGCGTACTCCGCCGCATCGCGCGAACCGAACAACCGGCGCAGTGGCAGGTCCAGTTCCTGGTCCAGCACATAGCTGGCATGGCGTATGCCGCTGCTGTCGAGTTGTGCATCCAGCGCAGCGCGCGCTGCGCCGAAGCGGCGCAGGTAATCGTTGCGCAAGGCCACGCCATCGCCCAGCAGTTCCTCACCCGTTTCCGGGTCACGGAAACGATAGCCGCCGCGAAACGGAAAGTCGCGTTCTTCCACAGTCAACAACTGGATCGCCAGCACTTCGCGCTGCGCGGCCGACAGACGCTGCATCAACTCCAAGGCAGTTTCGTCGAAGCAATCGCTCAGCATCACCACAAGGTCGTGCGCGCCGACGCGATCCCACAACGGCGTCAACTGCGCGACGGCAGGGAAACTGCCGCGCGCGGACTGGCCGTGCAGTTCCAGCATCAGGCGGTCGCGCTGGCGCGTGCCGGTATCGGGCGCGATCAGGCGCAGACCTTCGTCGCGCAACACGACCAGGCCAAAGCGATCACCCTGGCGCATCGCCAGTTCACCGATGCAGGCAGCCAATGCCTTGGCCGCATCCAGGCGCGACCAGCCGGCGCGCGCCGCGTCTTCCTGGGCCATCGAGGCGCTGGCGTCGATCAGTATCCACACCGCCAACGGGCTTTCGCGTTCAGCCTCGCGCACGAAGAAGCGATCCGAGCGCGCATACAATTTCCAGTCGATCTGGCGCAGTTCGTCGCCCGGCTCATACGCACGGTACTGGGCGAACTCCAGCCCGGCGCCACGGCTGCGACTGTGATGCAAACCGATGCCATGCAAACCCACCGCGCGCCGCGAAGTCAGCCGCAGGTCTTTCAACCGGCTCCGTACGTGCGGGGGAATCAGATCGTGCGACACCGCGTGCAGCCGTTCAGGCGGCCGGCAACGGCACGCTGCGCAACAGCGCGGCAATCACGTCGTCGGCGCTCTTCTGTTCGGCCTCGGCAGCGAACGACAACAGCAGACGGTGACGCATGACCGGTGCCGCCAGGGCCACGATGTCCTCGCGTGTCGCCGCCAGACGCCCCTGCAACAGGGCGCGTGCTTTCGCTGCGAGCACCAGTGACTGGCCCGCACGCGGGCCTGCGCCCCACTTCACGTACTTGCGTACTTCCTCGGGTGCGCCCTCGCCGGGCCGGCTGGCACGCACCAGTTTCGTGATCCACGCCAGCAGGTCTTCGCCCAGATGCACTTCACGCACGCGTGCCTGCAAGGCGAGCACTTCGCTGCCGTCCATCACCTTGGGCACTTCGTTGCTGCGATTGCCGGTGGTCTGGGCGAGGATGTCGTGCTCTTCGCGCTCGCTGGGATAGTCCACGCGGATATGCAGCAGGAAGCGATCCAGCTGCGCTTCGGGCAATGGATAGGTTCCCGCCTGTTCCAGCGGATTCTGCGTGGCCAATACGAAGAACGGCGACGGCAGCGCATGGGTCACGCCGGCGTAGCTGACGGTGCGTTCCTGCATGGCTTCCAGCAACGCGGCCTGGGTCTTGGGCGGTGTGCGGTTGAGTTCGTCGGCCAGCAGCAGATTGGTGAATACCGGGCCGGGCTGGAAACGGAAATGACGGTGGCCGGTGCCGTGGTCTTCTTCCAGCAGCTCGGTGCCCAGAATGTCGCTGGGCATCAGGTCGGGGGTGAACTGCACGCGCCGGAACTGCAATTCCAGCGCCTGTCCCAGCGAGCGCACCAGCAAGGTCTTGCCCAGGCCGGGCACGCCTTCCAGCAGGCAGTGGCCACCGGCCAGCAGCCCGATCAGCAGCTGTTCGACCACCGCGTCCTGACCGACGATGGCCTGGGCGATGGCCTGGCGCAGCTGGCCCAAGCGGGCGAGTTGGGAGTGGATGTCGGATTCGGTGAGGGTGGTTGTCATCGTGGGCCCTTGCTGACTTCAATGCGGCGGGTTGCAAAATAATGAATCGTCATCCCAGCTTTCGCTGGGATGACGTCGGGGAGAATTCGGAGGACTGTGGACGCATTCATACCGTCAACGCATACATGACAATATTCACCGCGAACCTGGTGTTGTCCTCGGCAAGGAAGCGCTTGTTGCGCCAGTCGTAGTCCCATTCGCAGCCGTAGTCCTTGTTGCTGTA
>JBDTZK010000356.1:0-3307 GCA_040005195.1 Pseudoxanthomonas sp. | reverse complement strand
AGGTGGTACGCCATCCGCGCGCGCGCAGGCTGGACATGCCCCGGTGTATCAGCCCCAGCGCACGTTGCCATTGGAAGCGCAGATCGGCCAGGGAGATCGACATTCCGTTACAACTCCAGCTGAGCGAAAGGTGTTCCCGGCGGTCGCAGCGCACTGGCCTGCGCTAGACTCGCCGGAACTCCCATTGTCGCATCCCTGTGCCGCGCTACGACTACGACGACCAAGACAACGACACCGACGATCACGGGGACGCGCATGCCTGGCGCGCACGGCTGATCACCTTCGCCCTCGCTGCCGTGGGGCTGGGGCTGGGTTTCATGATCCCTTACACGCTGTACCTGAACCATCAGGTGACACAGCGTTTCGGCGCCCTGCAGTGGCAGATTCCCACGCGCGTCTACGCTCGCCCGCTGCAGTTGGGTGCCGGTTTGGCGATGGATGCAAAGACTCTCAAGACTGAGCTGGATGCCGCCTCGTACCGTGATGATGGGGCGGGTGAGCGGCCCGGCACCTACGTGCAGGACGGCGGACGCTTCACCATTTCCAGCCGCGGTTTCGTTGATGTGGATGGCCGGGTGGCGCCACGACATGTGCAGGTCTCGCTCTCCGGTGGCCGTGTGGCCAGCGTGCGCGACCTGGCGAAGAAACAGAATCTGAAAGCCGCACGACTGGACCCGGCGCGCATCGCCACGTTGTACGGGCAGAAGCAGGAAGAGCGCCGCCTGGTCCGGCTTGAGGAAGTCCCCGAGTTGCTGGTTACCGGCCTGCAGGCGGTCGAGGATCGCGACTTCAACACCCACCACGGCATCGACCTCAGCGGGATCGCACGCGCACTGTGGGTGACCGTGCGCTCGGCGGGCAACAGCAAGCAGGGTGCCAGCACGCTGACCCAACAGCTCGCGCGCAGCGGCCTGCTGGGCATTGGCAAGGAAGTCACCGTCAGTCGCAAGTTCAATGAAATCCTGTTTGCGCTGATCCTGGAGGCGCGCTACGACAAGCGCACCATCCTCGAAGCGTATTTGAATCAGGTCTACATGGGTCAGCGCGGCAGCCAGGCCATCCATGGTGTCGCCGCCGCATCCGAATTCTGGTTTGGCCGTGAACTGGATTCGCTGACCACCGAGCAGATCGCGTTGTTGATCGGCATCGTCAAGGGGCCTTCGCATTACGATCCGCGTCGTAATCCGGAGCGCGCGCTGGACCGCCGCAACCTGGCCTTGAACAAGCTGCATGACACCGGTTTGATCAAGGACGCCGAGTGGAAGCGCGCACTGGCCGCACCGCTGGGCGTCACCAAGACCCCCGGCATGGCCGCCGCCAACCGTTTCCCCGCATACGTCGATCTGGTACGCCGGCAACTGGCGCGCGACTATCCGGAAAGCGCACTGCAGGGCGCAGGCCTTAGCGTGCTCACCGGCATGTCGCCTTCCGCGCAGGCCTACGCGGAAGGCGCAGTGACGCGCACGCTCAAGTCGGTCGAAAACAAAAAACGGCCCCCGTTGCAGGTGGGACTGGTGCTGACCGACGTGCACGACGGCGATGTGCTGGCTGTGGTCGGCAGCCGCAATGTGTCGCAGCCTGGATTCAACCGCGCAGTCGAGGCGCAGCGCCCGGTCGGGTCGTTGCTCAAGCCCTTCGTCTACCTGCTGGCACTGGCGCAACCGGACAGCTATTCGCTGGCCAGCTACGTCGACGATTCACCCGTCACCGTGCAGCTGGGCAAGGGCAAGCGCTGGACGCCGGGCAACTCGGACAATCGCAGCCATGGTTCGGTGCGGCTGGTGGATGCGTTGGCCCATTCCTACAACCAGGCCACTGTGCGCATCGGCATGAAGGTCGATCCCGAGCGCCTGTCCGGCCTGATCCGCGTACTGGCTGGTATCAAGTCCGAGCCCAATCCTTCGCTGATCCTGGGCTCTACCGACCAGAGCCCGTATGCGATGGCGCAGCTGTACCAGTTCCTTGCTTCCGGCGGTGAAATCCAGCCGCTGCATGCGGTGCGCGGCGTACTCGATCCCAAGGGCCGGTTGCTCAAGCGCTACGACAAGACGCCCGCGCCGGCGCAGGAAGGCGACTCCATTGCCGCGCATCTGATCAGCATCGCGTTGAAGCAGGTGGTCAGCAACGGCACCGCGCGGCAGTTGCTCGGCGATGGACTGGGCCGGCTGCAGTCGGCCGGCAAGACCGGCACCAGCAACGACGGACGCGACAGCTGGTACGCCGGCTACACCGGCGATCATCTGGCGGTGGTGTGGATGGGCAACGACCAGAACCAGCAGACGGGTTTGTACGGTGCCACTGGCGCAATGCGGGTGTGGTCGGGCATTTTCTCGCGTCTGCCCAGTGCGCCGCTGAAGGTTTCGGGCAAGGGGCTGGACTGGCAGTGGATCGCTGGCGCCAATGCTACCGACGCCAGTTGCCCGGGCGCGCGGCAGATGCCGTTCGTGGCCGGATTCGCACCCGAGTACGCCGCCTGTGTGGTCGAATCCCTGCCGGAGGAAGGCGCCGAAGAGGGCGGTGGCTGGCGCAGCTGGTTCGGGCTGGATGGCAAGAAGGAATAAGCACCCCCGCCACCAGAACCTGCGCCGCAACCTTGATCGATATAAACGTGATGAGCATGGACGTGATGAGCATGAAACGGACAATTCCCTGTGCTGCGCTCTGCACCCTGTTGCTGGTGCTGACCGCCTGCACCAGCACGCCGCGCGGACCTGCCGCCCCGGCCGCGCCGCCCATTCCCACGGTAGCGCCCGAGCAGCGTTTCGCCGACGTGCTGGCTGCCGCCAAGGGCGCAGACGATGATCGCGAACTGGCCGTGCAGCCCCTGCGCGATCCCGAAGTGCAGGACCTGCGCGAGCGCGCGGCGGCTGCCATCACCGCGCGTAACTACGCCGCTGCGGCCGATGCCCTGAACCAGGCGCTGCTGGTCGTCGCCGATGATCCGGCGATCCTGCAGGAACGCGCCGAAGTCGCGCTGTTGCAAGCGGACCACGAACGCGCCGAAACCCTCTCGCGCCGCGCATTGGACCTGGGCTCGCGCGTGGGCCCACTGTGCCGCCGTCATTGGGCCACCATCGAACAGTCGCGACTCGCACGCGGACTGACGCTGGATGCCGCCTCGGCGCATGCGCAGATCCAGGGCTGCACCGTCGCCGGTTTGCAGCGGATGTAGGGGAGCCTTCTCCAGCACTGCGAGTGGCGGCAGACTGGAGTCGTATGCTATGCAGACACAGGATCGTTGATCGGTCGTTCGGTTCGTAGAGCGGGGCTTGCCGACCCGACGGACCGCGTTCTTTTCAGGGGGTGT
>JBDTZK010000355.1:0-3307 GCA_040005195.1 Pseudoxanthomonas sp. | reverse complement strand
CCGCCGTAGCGATCCGCGACCCAGCCACTGATGGGAATGAATACCGCCAGTGCCAGCATGTACGTGGTCAGTGCCAGTTTCAGCGCCACCGCTTCGACACCCAGTTCGGTGGCAATCACCGGCAGCGAGGTCGTGATCGAGGTTGAATCCATGTTCTCGATGAACAAGGCGGTGGCGACGATCAGGGGAAGAAGACGTTCCTTTCTCACGAAGGTGACAGGGGTCCGGTTGGGCAGTGAGCCCTATTGTCGCTTTTTGTCCGCGAGCGGCGTGTGCAGAAGATGTCGGCAGGTCGGGCAACGCCCCGGACGCACGGGTCAATGCGTTGCGGAAGTGCCAGCGGCCGTAGCACTTTCGTGGCTCAGGGCTGCTGAAAACATCCACTTCAATCCAACCCTTCTCCCGCATTCGGGAGAAGGTGCCCCGCAGGAGGCGGATGAGGGCGCGCGTTCAACGTGATCGTGTCTGTTGCTGTTCACGGAATATTCTGGGGAATGCGGGCGCAGCGCCTGGCGGTATCGCTCGCCCTCACCCGCCGCGCAGGCGCGACGACCTCTCCCGCATCCGGGAGAGGTGTTGTCTCGATACTTGCCCATGTTGAGATCGCCAGGCAGTGAGGATCAGACCTCGACGTGGATCCCGCACTCGCGCTTCAGGCCGAAATAGCGCGTGTCTTCCGCGCTCATGCCGGGTTCCCAGCGTGAGGTGGTGTGGAAGTCGCCGATGGAGACATAGCCTTCGTCCCACAGCGGGTGATAGGGCAGGTCGTGTTTTTTCATGTAGACCCAGATATCGCGGTCGGTCCAGTCGACGATCGGGTTCACCTTCAAGCGTCCATCACGCTGTTGCAGCACGGGGGTCTGGCTGCGGCTGGTCGACTGGCTGCGACGCAAGCCGGTGAACCACGTGCCCACTTCCAGTTCTTTCAATGCGCGCTTCATCGGCTCGACCTTGCGCAGGCCGTTGTACTGGTCGATGCCGACCAGGCCCTGTTCCCACAACCGGCCATGGCGCGCTTCCATCCACGCGCGACTGACCAACGGGCGGAACACCTGCACATTCAACTTCAGGCGTTCGGTCAACTGGTCGGCGAAGCGGTAGGTCTCCGGAAACAGGTAGCCGGTGTCGATCAGGATCACCGGGATGTCCGGTTGCTGCTGGGTCAACATGTGCAGCATCACGGCCGCTTGTGCGCCGAAGCTGGAAGAAAGCCCCGCCTTCGCTGGGCCGTTGGCGAGCGCCCATTCCACGCGCTGCTCGGCGGCGCGGCCTTCCAGCAGTGCATTCAGATCGGCCAAAGATTCGGGCTCGTTCGCGGCGATGTTCAAGTTCAAGGCACTCATGCGTACAACTCCAGCGGAATCTGTCGGTGTGTGGGATAGGCAGGCAGGGCGACCACGCCGCTGCGGTGCAGGAAATCGCCGAAGCCTTCGCCCTGGTCGCGTTCGCTGGCATAGCGGGCGAACAGCGGATCCAGCGTGTCGAGGATTTCGTTTTCGGAGATGTTCTCGCGATACAGCGTGTTGAGACGCTGACCGCGATGGTCCGCGCCCAGCATCAGGTTGTAGCGGCCGGGTGCTTTGCCGACCAGGGCGATTTCGCCCAGATACGGCCGCGAGCAGCCATTCGGGCAACCGGAAATGCGCAGCAGGATGGGTGCGTCGGCAAGCCCGTGCTTTTCCAGCAGCGGCTCGATCTTCTCGCTGAAGTCGGGCAGGTAGCGTTCTGCTTCGGCCATGGCCAGTCCGCAGGTCGGCAGTGCCACGCAGGCGAAGGCAGCACGCGCCAGGGCAGTGCCGTTGTGCAGGCCGCTGTCCAGCGCATGCGCCTGGACCAGCGCGTCAATCGCGGCACGCTCACCTTCGGCAACATTGGCGATTACCAGGTTCTGATTGCCGGTCATGCGGAACTCTGCATTGGAATCGCCAGCGGCATGCAGCCTGGCAATTTCGCGAAGTCCAGTCAGGTGAGGCGCGCCTGGCCGGTCGGCGATGCGCCCCGCGGACAGGTTCAAGGTCAGGTGCCAGCGGCTGTCCTGACCTTGCACCCAGCCCAGCCGATCGCCGCTGTGATCAAAAACGAAAGCACGTGCCGGGGAGAGAGAGAGTCCGGCACGGCTTTCAATTTCGGAGACGATTTTTTCCAGTCCGTGGTCGTCGATGGTGTACTTGAAACGTGCGCGCTTGCGCACGGCGCGATTGCCCAGGTCGCGCTGGGTGGTGACCACGGCCGTGGCGACATCGATCAGTTGATCCGGGGTGATGAAGCCGATGACATTGGCCACGCGCGGATAGGTTTCCGCATCGCCATGGCTGGCACCCATGCCGCCGCCGATGCTGACATTGAAGCCGACCAGTGCGCCGTGCTCGATGATGGCGATGAAGCCCAGGTCGTTGGCGAACACGTCAACGTCGTTGGTGGGCGGCACGGCGAAGGCGACCTTGAACTTGCGCGGCAGGTAGGTGTTGCCGTAAATGGGTTCGGCTTCCTCTCCACTGCCGGCGACCAGTTCCTCGTCCAGCCAGATCTCGTAGTAGGCGCGGGAATTGGGCAGGAAGTGCTTCGACAGTTTTTCCGCCCAGTCCTGCACTTCGGCATGCACACGGGATTCGTGCGGATTGGCCGCGACCATCACGTTACGGTTGACGTCGCCGCAGGCGGCCAGCGTGTCGATCAGGCTGGCGTTGATGGCCTGCATGGTGGCTTTCAGTTCGCGCTTGATCACGCCGTGGAACTGGAAGGCCTGGCGCGTGGTGATGCGCAGCGAATGATTGGCGTATTGGGTGGCGATGGCGTCCAGCTGCAGCCATTGCTTTGGGGTAATCACGCCGCCCGGGGTGCGCGTGCGGATCATGAACTGGTAAGCCGGTTCAAGCTTCTGGCGCCGGCGTTCGTCGCGCAGGTCGCGGTCGTCCTGCTGGTAGCTGCCGTGGTACTTGATCAGGGTCTGGTCCGATTCGCGCAATGCGCCGGTAACGGGATCAGCCAGGCTGTCCAGCAGGCTGCCACGCAGGCGCTTGCTCTCGGATTTGATGTCTTCGACGGAATGGGTGGTCATTTCAATTCTTGAATGTAGGAGCGACGCAAGTCGCGATGAAGCCTTACCGATGCTCTGTGGTCGCGACTTGCGTCGCTCCTACAAGTGCCGTGGGCTTAATAGACATCGCGGCTGTAGCGGCCCTCCGCTTGCAATCGGCTGAGGTAATCGGCGGCGGCTTCGGCATCCACGCCGGCTTGTTCGGCGACGATCTGCAGCAACGCGGCATGCACGTCTTTACCCATGGAAATGGCGCCGCAGACGTAGAAG
>JBDTZK010000354.1:0-3323 GCA_040005195.1 Pseudoxanthomonas sp. | reverse complement strand
TCTTTCAGGACGACCGAAACCTTGCTGCGCTCCAAGAAACCACTGAGGAATACACATTGATTGAAGCCGTTGAGCAAACGGCTGATGTCGTCATGGACCATGTCGATCCCCCGAGCGACGCCGAGCCGGAGCAACCGGTGCTGGAGGAACGGGTGGAAGACAATAGGGATGATGATGTGGTGGCTGATGCTGCCGAAGAGCCTGTCGAGGACGGTGCCGGTGGTGAGGAAACGCAGGTCGTGGCATCTGCAGTCACGCCGATACTGGCTGACGACGCGCTGGACTTTACCGAGCTGGATCTCGACCTGGTGGATATCTTCGTCGAGGAAGGCAATGACTTGCTCGATCACTCTGATGGATTGCTGGCCAAGCTTCGCGAAACTCCCGATGACCGTTCGCTGATCACCGGGTTACAGCGTGACCTGCACACCATCAAGGGTGGCGCGCGCATGGCCGGCATCAACGCCATTGGCGACCTCGGCCACGCAATCGAATCGCTGCTCGAACAGGTCGCGGCGCAACGCATGGACCTGGATGGCGACAGCGTTCGCCTGTTGGAGCGTGGTTTTGATGGCCTGCATGGGCTGGTGGCGCGCGTGGGCGCGCACCGCAAGGCGCCGATGCCCACTGAGCTCATCGCCGAGTTCGAGACGCGCGCGCATCCGCAAAATACCGCCGCCGTTGCCGGGAACGATGCCGGTGCGGTGGACCACGTTGCAACAGCTCCGGCGGTATTGGCGCCGCTGTCCGCGCCGCTGGAAGCGGTGTTTGCGGGTGATGACGAAACTACGTCCAATGCGGCCCAGGAACAGGTTCGCGTCCGCGCTGATCTGCTCGACCGACTGGTCAACCATGCGGGTGAGGTGGCGATTTACCGCTCGCGGCTCGAGCAGCAACTGGGTGCGTTCCGCGGCGCCATGTCCGAACTTGATCGCACCAACATCCGTTTGCATGACCAGTTGCGTCGCCTGGACCTGGAAACAGAAGCGCAGATCGTGGCGCGTTACCAGCGCGAACAGGACAAGCGTGACCCGACCTTCGACCCGCTCGAACTTGACCGCTTCTCCACCTTGCAACAGCTCAGCCGCGGTCTGGCCGAGTCAGCTGCCGATATCACCGGCTTGCAAGGCGTGCTCGATGACCTGGCACGTCAGTACGACACGCTCTTGCAGCAGCAGTCGCGAGTGAGTTCGGAGCTGCAGGACGGCCTGATGCGCGCGCGCATGGTGCCGTTCGATGGCCTGGTGCCGCGCCTGCGCCGCGTGCTGCGTCAGGCGGCAACCGATACCGGCAAGCAGGTCAAGCTGCAACTGGACGGTGCGCACGGCGAACTGGACCGCAACGTACTGGAGCGCATGACCGCACCGTTGGAGCACATGCTCCGCAATGCGGTTGCGCACGGACTGGAATCGCCCAAGCAGCGCCGCAAGAAGAACAAGCCCGAGGAAGGCACGGTGCAGATCGCACTGCGCCGCGAAGGTGCCGAAATGGTGTTCCAGGTGTCCGACGATGGTGCGGGCATCGACCATGCCGCCATTCGCCGCCGGGCAGAACAGCGCGGCATGATCCAGTCGGACGTGGCGCTCACTGATTTCGACTTGGAGCGTCTGATCCTGGAATCCGGTTTCAGTACCTCCGAGAGCATCAGTCAGCTCGCGGGTCGCGGGGTCGGCATGGACGTGGTGTACAGCGAAGTCCGCCAGTTGGGCGGCTCGCTGGATATCGCTTCCCAGGCAGGCAAGGGCACGCTGTTCACGCTGCGCCTGCCGCAAACGCTGGCAGTCACCCAGGCGGTGTTCGTGCAGATCGGCGAAACACAGTTCGCAGTGCCGGTCGCGGCAGTGGGCGGCGTGGGTCGCATCGCGCGCGATCGCTTCGAGACTGCTGGTGCGGTGTATGTCTATGGTGGTGAACAGTATGTGCTCCACGACCTGGGCGCGTTGATCGGGCAGCCACCGGCACGTGCCGAAGGCCAGCCGCAGGTTCCGTTGCTGCTGATCCGTGCCGGCGACCTGCGTGCGGCAGTGGCCGTGGACCAGGTGCTGGGCAACCGCGAAATCGTGGTGAAGCCGGTGGGCCCACAGATCGCGTCCGTGCCCGGCATCTACGGCGCGACGATCACCGGCGATGGCCGTATCGTGGTGATCCTGGACGTCGCACCACTGGTGCGTCGCCATATCCTGCAACCCAAGCTGTTCGTCACCGAGACGCCCGCGCCCGAAGAACGTCGTGTGCCCCTGGTCATGGTGGTCGACGATTCGTTGACCATGCGCAAGGTCACAGGCCGCGTACTGGAACGCCACAACTTCGAAGTGGCGGTCGCCCGCGACGGCGTCGAAGCGCTGGAACGGCTGGAAGAATCCGTACCTGATCTGATGCTGCTGGACATCGAAATGCCGCGCATGGATGGTTACGAACTCGCCACGGCGATGAAGGCCGACCCGCGCTTCAAGGACGTGCCCATCATCATGATTACCTCACGCACCGGCGACAAACATCGCCAGCGTGCCATGGAGATCGGCGTGCAGCGCTACATGGGCAAGCCATACCAGGAGCTCGATTTGATGCGTAACGTTTACGACCTGCTGGGGATTGCCCGTGTCCGTGAATGAGTCCGGCCTGGAAGCCGCAAATCCCGGCAAGCGTGTCTCATTGCTGGGTCGCCCTGGTCCCGCGCGCGAGCACCTCCGTCAGGCCTTGCATGAAGCAGGTGCCGAAATCGTGCTTGAGGATGATCCCAACCAACTGGACGCCCAAACCCTGGGCGATGCATCACCACAGGTGGTACTGGTGGCGCTGGAAACCGCGATCGAGGACAGCCTGCCGCGCTTCGACCAGGTGCTGCATGACCCCGCGGTGGTGGTGATCTTTGACGAGGCCGAGCTGGCTGCGCGGCGCGAAGGCTGGGAAGCCAAGCGCTGGGCGCGCCATCTGGCCGCCAAGTTGAATGGCCACGATGATGTGCTACCGCCCGGTGGCGAAATCGACGACACACGCCCCGAACCCGGCTTGCCAGCCACGCCGGCACAGATCCATGCCGGTGCGGGTATTGAAATGCATCTGGAGGAAGCGCAGGGCGTCGCGTTCGAACTGCCGCGTGGCGGCCTGGAACTGGTGCAGGACGATGCGGGGTCGGATCAGGCATTCGATCCAGAGACCTGGAAACCTGCCGCAGTGTCCGAGCATGCTGCCGAGTTGAACGATGGTTTTGGCCAGGACTTCTCCGAGGCGCCGACGCCTTCTGAACCCCCACCGTTGCCGCCGACTCCCACCACCACACCGGTCAAGTCGAGTGGGCTCACGTTGGCGCTGGAATCCATTCA
>JBDTZK010000353.1:0-3335 GCA_040005195.1 Pseudoxanthomonas sp. | reverse complement strand
TGGTGACGATGATGTTCGGATTGGCGCCCGCACGCGCGTTGCACAATCAGTGATTTTGTTGGGTCAGAAGCATCCAGGATAACCTCGCTGCACTTGTTGTCGGGCGGGTTGCTTTCATCACCCGGCACGCACGAGCTATCACTTGGATCGCAATATATAGGGGTGATGGGCATAGGCTGGGTAACACCCACTCCACGGCTAGGAGCACCATCGCCGGTCGTGATCGCACCGGTATTTCCCCCGCTTATCACGCCACTGGGGGGCAGCGTGATCTGTCCGAACGCCGCGCCGCCAGAAAGCGGATCCAGCGCATACAACCAGTTCTTGCCACCTGGTGCGCATTCGGATGCGAAGCCGGGTTGGTAGGTAGGAAGATAGACCTTGCCACTCTGGATACGGGGTGTCGCGATGAACCTTTCACCGGTGTTGGCGCCATCAACAACCAGATCCAGATACCAACCCCGTTTGGAAATATAGCTCACCGGATTGCGCGAAATAGTGCGTGTTTCAGGTGTCGTACCACCGGTTCCCATACTCTGCTGCACCAGCAGCCTGTCGGCACGCCAGCTGGCCGCAATCGCTGTCGTGCCATTGTCCAATATCCCGTACAGCGTTTGCACCTGTTGTCCCAGGCTGGCGTTGTTATCGCCAGAAACGAAGTAACGACCGGTTCCGAAATACAGCATGTAACCGCTACCCTCACCGGTTGCGACCTCGAACGAACCGGTGATCGGCTGACGTACGCCTGCAGCGTCTTTTGCAACGAACAACGGAAGCCCGCCCAATGACACATTCCAGGCTGCTTCGCTTGCGGCGCCTATGCCGAACTTCCACACATTACCGAGCAAATCGCCGCCATACACGGTATCGACCAGTCCGTCCCTGTTCGTATCGATGGCAGAGATGTTTCCCAAACCATTGGCATTCGTGGTGTCCAGATCATCCGGCGACAGCTTGCGAATCACCGCCCCCGTCTTGATGTCGACGATGAACAGGACGGCATTTCCATTCTGACTGTTGTAGCCGTTGCCGAAGATTGCAACCCAACGACCATTGTCGGTGGGCACGATCAGCGGCTTGCCCATGACATAGCCCATGTCCGTATCGGTCATGCCGTTGACTTCCCAGCGCACGTCACTGGCGGTGAATGCCGCCGGATTGGAGGTATTCAGCGCGAACACCGATTTACCACCCGCACCTGTCGCACCGACCAGCACAGACTGCCAGGCACCGTCGATGAGTACATCGGACAACGTCACCGCGCCGTCCACATAGTATCGATGCGTGTAGTTGGGATCAGCCAGCCACGCCATGTTGGAAAGCACGCCATTGGGTACGTAGGCGAAGGCCTCTTTACCCGTGTCGTCGAAGGCGTGCAACATGCCGTCATTGGCGCCCACGTAGACGTACTCGCCCTTCGCTGCCTTTGCGTTCACATAGGTCGAATAAGCGGCCCTTTGTGCGCTAGTCAATCCAGCAGCAGAAGACCAGCCGTAGTTAGCGAGCTTGGACGCAATCACAGGCGTCGAATTGATGATGTCGCCCAGGATGCCGGTACGTCTCCGGAAAGGAGCAGTCGGCTTTGTCACGCCTTCCATACCCCGTTCGCCGCGCAGATAGTTGACCATGTCATTTGGCGTGATGCTGCCGAAGTCTCCAAACGGATTCATTGAACCCAACCTGTTGAAAATCTCGACATTGGTTGTGCCAAGGTTTGTCGCCACAAAGGGTGTCACAGCCGTGGCGCGGTTGGTTTCGTTGACGTTGCTGAGTGCAGTGAATATCTTTCGCGCTGCCACACCTGCCGCATCAGCAGGCA
The DNA here is from genome assembly GCA_040005195.1 of Pseudoxanthomonas sp. GTDB lineage: Bacteria > Pseudomonadota > Gammaproteobacteria > Xanthomonadales > Xanthomonadaceae > Pseudoxanthomonas_A. The sequence goes on along the minus strand of JBDTZK010000353.1, from coordinate 1,516 downwards.
TGCGCGAAGCCGCTGTCCAGCGCACAGAACCCAGCTGACCATTGGTGCCGATGTTCTGGGCGGTCAGCTCACCGATCCAGTCATGCCCGCCTGCCAAGCTACTGTAAGAGGGCAGCACGGCAAACGAAGAGGCGCTGACGCGGGAGCCCGCAAGACTGATCGTACCGCTGGTTCCGGTCTGCGCCTGGATGGCATCGAACGCCTTGGTGAGCTGGCTACGTAGATTCAACGGGTTGGTGACCAGGAAGTAGTTGTCCGGTACGCGGTCGTTGTCAGCATCCCATTCGGTGCCGTCAGGAAGATTATTGTCATTGGTATCGGTGAAGCCGCCGTACTTGGCCGCGTACCACAACGGGTCCATCAACTGCGTTGCAGAACTCGCTCCCGCCTTGAAATTGCGCACGTTAGAGGATGCTGGCAAACCGGCGCAGTCGGCAGGTGGGGCACCGGTATCGCAATACCCGGCGGGGCGCCCAGGAGGCGTATTGAAGCGATACACGGTGTTATTGGAGGCGCACAGGCTCTTGTCCGTACTGTTGCCCGGATTGCCAATACCATCGCGCAGGTCGCATACCTCCAGATAGATGCCATCCTGGCTGCTGCCAGACAGGACATAGCCCATGTACTGGTTCGCGCTGCCTGCGGCGTATTCGGAGATCACCTGCACATCCACGGTGCCGTCCGCCTTCGCCGCTACTTCGTAGCGGGCGATGGCGTCCATGTCATGGTCATTGCCCTGCTCGACGTCCTCGTAGTTGATGCGGAACACTGCCTTGGCCCGCCCGCCGTTGACCGTGCTGTCCACTGTCTGGCCCGGGAAGTTCTTCAACTCCTGAATGTAGAAATCAACGATGGTGTTGGTAGGCTTGCGTGCGTCGCCACCGAATGTGCCGCTAACCGTCTTGGCAAATGGCACCAGTGTCACCTTCTGGCTGCCATCGCCTACAGGCACTTCAATACGCGGAAGGGGTGATGCCAGTGCGATCGAGTAAGTGGACAGCTTCTGATCATTGAGCGCCGCGTTGATGTCGGTGATTTTTCCGAAGCGGGCAACGCTTGCAGAGTAATAGGTACCTGTTTTTGTGGGTTCCTCAGGTGCCAGGCCGCGGATATTGCCGAAGCTGGAAGCAGATTTCGCCGTGGGTGCATCATCGGTGACCCCGCCGACCTCACCTATGAACACATTGCGCGCACCAGTAAATTCGTGGCTCCAGATCGCCTGGCCCTCGTCGGATGCACTGAAGCCCGCAATTTTGGCTGGCTTGACGCCCGCGGGTTCCACCGAGCCGGCGAATGCGCTGCCCGGCAGGTCGCCGTCATAGCTGGGATTGATATCGCTGATCACCGTCTGATAAGGCCTGGCGCAAGTGGGATACCCCAAGCCACCATTTGCGGCTGTCTTGTAAGGATCCTTCCACGTCTCCGTGGTCAGTCCCATCGCCCTTTCTTCATTGGAACCGTTGGCAGAGCCACCCGTCGCAAACTGCGGGGTAGCCGCCTCGGCGCCTGCGAAATA
>JBDTZK010000352.1:0-3346 GCA_040005195.1 Pseudoxanthomonas sp. | reverse complement strand
TCACTGCCGTGCACAGATCTAGAGCTAGGCGAAGAGAAAAAGAGTGAGTAGCGCCCCAAGGGGAGACGAGGCTTGTGGGAGGGCTGGAGGTTTACAAACCCTCGAAGGCACACGAGCAGTCGTCTACACAGACGCCCAGAACACCGCAAACCATCCCCTTGGATCGGTCCAGTAATTGATCTTCCCGAACCCCGCCCGCCGCAACAGGGCGGACATGGATGCCACGGTGTACTTGTAAGAGCTTTCAGTGTGGATGCGCTCACCGCCACGAAACGCACGCTCCCCGCCAGGCCAGCGCACGGTGAGGTTTTTCTGCGCCTGCAGATGCATCTCGATGCGCGACTCGGCCTCGTTGAACAGGGCCAGGTGCCGCCATTGGCGCGTGTCGAAATCGGAACCGAGCAGGCGGTTCACATGACGCAGCAGGTTTTTATTGAAGGCGGCGGTCACGCCCAGCGCATCGTCATAAGCGGCCTCCAGCGGTGCCTTGTCTTTAACCAGGTCAATGCCGAGCAACAAGCCCCGTGCTGCCCCCTGGGCGGGGTCGGCAATGCGCTGCAAAAAAGCCAGCGCCTGATCGGGAGGGAAGTTTCCGAGGCTGGAGCCCGGGTAGAAAAATACCCGGTCATTCGCATTGACCTCGGTCGGCAGCACCAGCCCTGCCGAAAAATCCATGCCGACGCCGACGATGTCCAGTGCCGGAAAGGCACTTTGCACCTGTTCGGCCGCGTCGCGCAAAAAATCCACTGAAATATCGACCGGCACATACTGCCGCGGCTGAAGATGCGGGATCAGGCTGCTGGCCTTGGCGCAGTTGCCTGCGCCCAAGTCAATCAGGCAGGGGCTGCGGATGCCTGCGTCCGCCAGTGCGCCAGTGATCTGTGGATGGGAGGCTTCGAAGATGCTGGCCTCCGTGCGCGTCGGGTAGTACTCGTCCAGCGCCGTGATCGCCTCAAACAGCGTCGAGCCCAGCGCATCGTACAAATATTTGGGGGACACGCTGGCAGCCCCGGCGCCCAGGCTTTCAGCGAGTTCCTGCGCAGCGCTCGGTGCTTGTCCACGCGAGCCCTCGCTGTAGCGGTCGATGAACTGTGGGGAAGCGGGTGTCAGCGCAAGGCCGGCGAGATTGAGAGGTAAGTTCAAAGTGCGAAGTTCCAAAGGCAATCATCCACTTTAAAAGAAGTCCCAAGCCTTGCTTTGTAGGACTGTGACGCTTTGCAGAGCGCCCGCTCTATCGCGATGCGCTGGATTCAGGCAGCACCGCCCGAAAGCCCCCGGCCTGCTGCAGCCAGCGCCTGCCTGCTAAGCTTGCCCGCGACCATGCCTACTTTCCTTCATCCTGTGCCCACGCGGCGCGCACTGTTGCAGCTCGCACTTGTGGCAACTGGCGCCGCGCTGGCGCGTCCGTTGATGGCGGCGCCCGAGCTGGCCTACACCGTGTCGTCGTGGCAGGGCCCCACGCCGCCACTTCTGACGGTGGACACCGCAGGCAAGACATGGCGTCTGGATATGCTCAAGGGCCGCGCCGTGCTGATCAACTTCTGGGCCAGCTGGTGCGAGCCTTGTCGCGCCGAGATGCCGACCCTGCAGCAGATCGCCGACCTTTACGGCCCGGACAAGCTGCTGGTGCTCGCATTGAACTTCAAGGAACACCCCAACCGCGCAATCCAGTTTGCCGCGGCGACCGGCCTGAGCCTGCCGGTGCTGCTGGATCCCCAAGGCCAGGCGGCCCGCGCCTGGGGCGTCAAGGTGTTTCCGACCACGGTGCTGATCGACCGCCACGGCCGGGCCCGTCAACGCGTCCAGGGCGAGGTGGACTGGACCGGCGCGCCTGCAGGGCAGCTGATCGACGCGCTGCTCGCGCCGTAAACCATGCCGGCTGCCTATTCGGGCAGCAATATCGGGTCGTTTGTTTGCGCAGGGACGCAGCGCGCAAATTCGCGCAGGGTGTCCAGGCAGCCGCCGCTCGCGTACACGACCAGGGCAGAGGGGCAATGCTTTCCCCTCGGTGGAGGGACATGCGCGATGCGTTTGATTGGGGCGATAATTGGCACTGGCCAGGGATTTTTCCTGTGCTGCATCGACACCCCGGCGCACCTTCTCATGCCCGGTCACGTCGCCCCACCCATTTCCGGAGTTCCTTTCATGACCACCGTACGCCGCACTTTCCTGAAAAACACTGCCGCAGCCGCTATGGCTGCCGCATTTCCCGCCGTCAATTTTGCGCAGGCCCCGGCGCGCGGACACTTCGCGCCACAGAGTGGCGCGTGGCGCACTTTCGACGTCACGACGCGCGTCGACATTGTCAAACCCCAGGGTGTGACCAAGGTCTGGTTGCCGATTCCCTCGGTCAACAGCGACTATCAGCGGTCGCAGGGCAGCAGCTTTTCCAGCAATGGCGCGACCCAGCTGACCGACGACGGGGTGGAGGGCGCGAAGATGCTGTACGTGCAGTTTCCTGCTGGCCTGGCCCAGCCTTTTGTCGAACTGACCAGCCGCGTGCAGACCCAGGGCCGCGCCACCGACTGGTCCCACAAGACCGCTGTGCATGAAGACGCCGACACGCTGCGCTACTTCACACGCCCGACAAAATTCCTCCCGACCGACGGCATCGTGCGCACCACCGCGCAGCAAGCCATTGGTGGCGCCAGGACCGATGTGGAAAAGGCACAGAAGCTCTACGACTGGATCGTTGCCAACACCTACCGCGACCCCAAGGTGCGCGGCTGCGGTGAGGGCGACATCAAGACCATGCTGGAAACAGGCAACCTCGGCGGCAAATGCGCCGACCTGAACGCCTTGTTTGTTGGCTTGTGCCGTTCGGTCGGCATTCCGGCGCGCGATGTTTACGGCGTCCGCCTCGTGCCCTCCAGCTTTGGCTACAAGGAGCTCAGCGGCAACCCGTCCAGCCTGAAGGGTGCGCAGCATTGCCGCTCGGAAGTGTTCCTCAAGGGTCATGGCTGGGTGGCGATGGACCCGGCCGATGTGGCCAAGGTGATGCGCCTGGAAACAGCGGACTGGATCAAGAACACCACCAACCCGGTGGTCGCACCTGTCAACAAGGCGCTGTTTGGTGGCTGGGAGGGCAACTGGATGGCCTTCAACACGGCGCACGATGTTGCACTGCCGAACTCGTCACTCGAAAAGCTCGGGTTCTTCATGTACCCGGTGGGCGAAAATGCCGCCGGTCGTTTTGATTCCTACGCGCCCGACGATTTCAAGTACCAGATCACGGCGAAAGAGATTCAAGCGTGAATACCGCCCCCACTTTCGCTCACTGCGTGTAGCTCTCTGCCCCCCGAGGGGGCCGCTGCGCCTGCGGACTGGCGAAGCCAGATCCGCGGCC
>JBDTZK010000351.1:0-3351 GCA_040005195.1 Pseudoxanthomonas sp. | reverse complement strand
TAGGCCTCGGTCAATACACGGATGTCGGTCTGCAAACTGTCTGCCACAAAGTCTGCTTCCTGCGCGCGCCCGGAATTCTTGTACAGCGGCAACCAGGGAGCGTTTCCGCGAAGATCCTTCTTCAATTCATTGAGACCCGCGTAACCAAGGGTGCGCAGAAAACGGCCGACGGTCATCGGGCTGACGCCAACGCGCTGGCCGAGCGACGCGGCAGTCTCGAACGGAATGCCACTGAGATTGTGCAAAAGATAAGCAGCAATCTTCTGCTCGGACGTGGTGAACGTCTCCCACTGGCGCTTCAGTTTGTTCTGCAGGTCTTTGATCATCTAGGTACTCAACGGGCAAGCATGGCTTTTGCGCCGGCGGTTGCGTGTTTTTCCACATCGCCCATGCGAAGGCAAAGCATGTAAAGCAAGATGGCCGACAAGGCAGCCACGCCGCTGATCAACACAAAAAACCAGCCGTGCGCGATCCGACTCCAGAATGTACCCAGCCCGCCGGCGAGCAGATTGCCGAAGAAGCCGGCGAAAAACCATGTCGCGATGCTGGTGGCACGAAACCCTTCCGGCGCCATGCGCCCGAACAGCGCCAGCCCGCTCGGGAGGATATACAGCTCGCCGATGGTAAACACCACGAACCAGCCAGCCAGCCAGATCCAGCTGGCGCGGCTGCCGTGGGCCTCACTCCAACCCGCGACCAGGCCCAGCGCCAGAAAGGAAATTGCCACGACCGCTGCACCGAACGCCATCCTCCCCAGCAGCGGCGTCTCGATGCCGCGTTGCGCGAGTCGAGTCCAGCGTGCTACCAGCACCGGCGTGAAGGCAAAGACGAACAGGGGATCGAGCGAAATGAACCAGGTCATCGGGATCGTCCAGCCGATACCCAGCTGTCGATCGATGCCGGTGTCGGCCCACAGGGCGATGGTGTTGCCGACCTGTTCGTAGGCGCCGCGGAAGATCACCACGATCCCCGCGATGCCGAGCAGCATGAGAAGACGGTCGCGTGCCGCCCTGTCCAGCGAAGGTCGCGCGGCACTAGCCTCGGCGCCACGTGCAGGTTCCGCCGGCAGATAGCGACGCCCGTACAGATAGATCACCAGCGACAGCAACATCCCGAAACCGGCTGCCGCAAAGCCCCAGTGCCAGCCATACGCCTCGCCGAGCGTGCCGCATATCAGCGGCGCGATGAATGCGCCCAGGTTTATGCCCACGTAATAGATGTTGTACGCGCTCTTGCTGCGTGGATCACCGTCACGATAAAGACCCTGGATCTGGCTGGCGAGGCTGGGCAGAAACAGGCCATTGCCCAGCGCAATCATGCACAGGGCCGGATAGAACAACGACTCGAACGACATCATGAAATGACCGAGCGCCATCAGCGAGCCGCCGATCACCACGGCGCGCGCCTTGCCAAGCCAGCGGTCGGCGATCACGCCGCCAAACACCGGAGTGAAGTACACGAAGGCCGCATACGCGCCATAGACCAGCGACGCGTACTCCTGCTGCATGTCCAGATGCTTGGTCATGTAATAGACCAGGATCGCGCGCATGCCGAAGAACGAGAACATCTCCCACATCTCGGTCAGAAACAGGATGGTCAGGCCGCGTGGATGGCCAAACCAGTCTCTCTCTGTCGACGGCGTTGCTACGAAGGACATCACGCGCTCGCATCTCCCGGCTGACGTTCAAGCAAACTCACTCTGAAGCGCTCGACGATGGGCCGCCCCAGAGGTTCTCGGGGCACCATATTTTGCCATCCTCGTACACCACCGGTGGCACGTAGTCCTCAAGCAAGCTGATCGGTCCATCAAGGTCCACCACATCGCAGAGCTGGCCGACCACGAACGATGGCGCCATCGCCAGCGACGAGCCGCCCATGTTGCCGACCATCAACTTGAAACCAAGCTTGCCTGCCTCGTCCGCAATCGCGAGTGCTTCGGTAAGCCCGCCACACTTGTCCAGCTTGATATTGATGACATCGACCCGGCCAACCATCTTCGCGAGGTCGGCGCAGTCCTGCACGCTTTCATCTGCGGCAATGCGGATCGGCCGCGCCAGGCCGTCCAGCCATGCTTCGTTGCCGACCGGAAATGGCTGTTCGACCACATCGACGCGTGCTTCCATCAGGGTGGGCAGCAGCCGTGCGAACGACTCACGCGTGAATCCCTGATTGGCGTCGACCATCAACCACACATCCGGTCGCGCCTTGCGCACGGCGAGCACGCGCGCTGCATTGATGTCATCGTCGGTGAGCTTCAGCTTGATCGCGTGCGCGGTCGCATACGCACTCGCGCGCTCCGCCATCAGGTCCGGATCCTCGGCACCCAGTGTGTAAGTGGTCAACAGCGGCTTGGGCGCATTCAACCCCGCCAACTGCCACACAGGCTTGCCGGCGCGCTTCGCCTCAAGATCCCACAAGGCGCAGTCCAGCACGTTGCGTGCGCCGCCGGCGGGCAGCAACTGCTGCAGTTCCTGGCGCGTGATGCCGGCTTCGATCCGTGCGCGCAGCGCCTCGACTTGCGCCAGCATCGTGACCGGCGTGTCCTTGCGATAGTAGACGCCCTGCGCTTCGCCGCAGCCGATCAGGCCCTGCTCATCGGTCAGCTCGACGATCAGTGCATCGAACGCGGTAAAGGTGTAGCCGGTGATATGGAACGGCGCCTTGATCGGCCAGCTCTTGAGTTTCGCCCGCAATTGCAGACGCCCGCAGCCTTGGGAATTCATGATGCTTCCTGTGGGAGAGGGTGCGGCGACAGGGCTGCCGCCGCACGAAGGGTTTCAGAACCTGACGTTGAAACTGATCATCCCCAGCGCCACGATCAGCCAAGCCAGATACACCGCGGAGAACGCCAGCAGGGTTTCGCCCAGCAGCACCCAGCGGGTACGCCGAGGTGCCATCCAGCAGCGCACGGCATGAAGGACGATCAACAACACGCCCACCAGCGCCAGCAGGCCAAGCACGTAGAGCACGTACATCCACGGGGCTGCGGTTCCTCCCAGCAGCAGGCTCTGATCGCTGCCGATGGCGATCATCAGGATCAGCCAGCCAAGCAACGTGGCGAACAGCGTCAACGCACCGAGCCGCGACCACAATCGGCTGCGTCGCTGCTGCGGACGCAGTTCGAGCACGCGCTTGTAATGGCGGCGAACCAGCCAGCCACTGAGCCAGACCAGCAAGGCAAGGAACGTGAACAGCAACGCCAGTGTGCCCCACAGCTTCACCGAACCCAGCGTGTGCAGGCCGTTCACCCGCAGGAAAATCATCACCGGCACTTCGCCATTGGTGGCCCAGTAGCTGATCCTGCCATTCGCGTCGGTAACGAAATCCAGCCGCGCCGAACCATTCACCTGC
>JBDTZK010000350.1:0-3358 GCA_040005195.1 Pseudoxanthomonas sp. | reverse complement strand
CACAGCAGCAGAACCGCCCTCCGGGCCGCCTGATGTCGCTTCCTTTTTTCCACAGGCGACCAGCAATACCAGCATCGCCAGGGTGGCGAGGCGCGCGGTTGAACGGTTAAGCATGAATATCCCGGGTTCTGTCAGCCAACGGAGTTTACCGTTCCGTTGTTAACGCTGGGAATGCACCGATGGTTGACCGCGTGAACCCTGCTTTGGGCATGACTAAAGACCCTTGCGCGCCTCATCAACAGCACTGTTCGCAAGTAAAGTCTGCATGAGCCTGAACACGTAGCTGCAAGATGCAGGCCACGGCGCGTCTCCCTGCTTCAGGCCAGGCCCAGCACCTGCAGCACCTGCGCGGCCAGCTTCTCCGGTGACTCGCTGCCTGCGTCCAGATGCAACTCGGCATGCTCGGGGGCTTCATACGGCGAGTCGATGCCGGTGAAGTTGGGAATCTGGCCCGCACGCGCCTTTCGATAGAGCCCCTTCACGTCGCGCTCTTCAGCCAGCGCCAGTGGCACGTCGACGAAGATCTCGACGAACTCGCCGTCCTCGAATCGCGCACGTGCCATCTGCCGTTCGGCGCGGAAGGGCGAGATGAAACTGACCAGCACGATCAGCCCGGCATCGGCCATCAACCTGGCGACTTCGGCGACACGACGGATGTTCTCGACGCGATCTTCGTCGGTGAAGCCGAGATCGCGGTTCAAACCATGGCGTACGTTGTCACCGTCCAGCAGGAAGGTGTGGTAACCCAATGCATGCAGGCGCTTGTCGACCAGGTTGGCGATGGTCGACTTGCCTGCGCCCGACAGGCCGGTGAACCACAGCACGCGTGGCTGCTGGCCCTTGATCCGCGCACGCGCGACCTTGTCCACTTCCAGATGCTGCCAGTGCACGTTGCCGGCACGACGCAAGGCAAAGTCCAGCGTGCCGGCGGCCACGGTCTCGTTGCTGTGACGGTCGATCAGGATGAAGCCGCCCAGTGCGCGGTTCTCCGCATAGGGCGCGAACGCTATCGGCTCATCCAGGCTCAGGTTCACGTAGGCGACTTCGTTCAACTCCAGCCGCTTGGCCGCAAGGTGTTCCTGGGTATTGACGTCGATGCGGTGCTTGATCTCGCTCACCGCCGCCACCACGGTGCGCGCGCCAATCTTCATCCAGTAGGGACGGCCCGGCAGCAGTGCGGCATCTGCCATCCACAGCACATGTGCTGCGAATTGATCGGCGACTTCGGGTTGATTTCCTGCCGCGGCAATCACATCGCCGCGACTGATGTCGATCTCTTCGGTCAGGGTCAATGTCACCGCCTGACCGGCACTTGCGACTTCGACTTCGCGGTCGGCCACAAACACCTGCGCCACCCGGGCGCGACGGCCCGATGGCAATGCAACGATTTCATCTCCTGCACGGGTAGCGCCAGCAGCGATGGTGCCGGCGAAGCCACGGAAATTCTGGTGGGGACGGCTGACGTACTGGACCGGCAAGCGCAGGCCGGCGCCACTTTCAGGCTCGGACAGCTCGACCGTTTCCAGGTGCTCCAGCAAGCTGGGACCCCTGTACCAGGGCATCGCTTCGGAGCGTGTGGACAGGTTGTCGCCATTCAAGGCAGACAAGGCGATACAGGTGACCTGGGTGATGCCCAACTGCGTGGCAAGCGACTGGTAGCCAGCAACGATGTCGTCGAAGACGGACTGGTCGTAATCCACCAGGTCCATTTTGTTCACCGCCAGGACCACGTGGCGGATACCCAGCAACGACACAATATAGCTGTGGCGACGTGTCTGGGTCAGCAGACCTTTTCGTGCATCGACCAGCACCACGGCAAGATCGGCGGTGGAAGCGCCGGTCGCCATGTTGCGCGTGTACTGCTCGTGGCCCGGGCAATCGGCGACGATGAACTTGCGGCGCTCGGTGTCGAAATAGCGATAGGCCACATCGATGGTGATGCCCTGCTCGCGCTCGGCGGCCAGGCCGTCCAACAGCAGCGCGTAGTCGATCTCCCCACCGCGCGTGCCGTGGCGTTTGCTGTCGGCGCTCAGCGTGGCCAACTGGTCGTCGAACAATCGCTTGCTGTCGTATAGCAACCGACCGATCAACGTGCTCTTGCCATCATCCACGCTGCCGCAGGTGATGAAGCGCAGCAGCGGTTTTTCTTCGTGTTGTTTGAGGTAGCGGGCGATGTCGGTCATCAGCATTCCCCCCCTTTGGAAAAGGGGGAGGCACAAGCGCGCGCGTAAGCGAAAGCCATCAGAAATACCCTTCCAGTTTCTTCTTCTCCATCGACGCGGTGGGGTCCTGGTCGATCACCCTGCCCTGCCGCTCGGAGGTCGTGGCCACCAGCATTTCGGCAATGATCGCCTCCAGCGTGTCGGCCTCGGATTCAATGGCGCCGGTCAGTGGATAGCAACCCAGCGTGCGGAAACGCACTTTCTTCAGCTGCGGTGTTTCACCTTCGCGCATCGGCAGGCGTTCGTCATCGACCATGATCAGGGCGCCGTCGCGTTCCACCACCGGACGCTCGGCCGCGAGGTACAGCGGCACCACCGGAATACTTTCACGATAGATGTAGAGCCAGATGTCCAGCTCGGTCCAGTTCGACAACGGAAAGGCGCGCACGCTCTCCCCCTTGTCGATGCGTGCGTTGTAGACGTTCCAAAGCTCGGGGCGCTGCTGCTTGGGATCCCAGCGATGCTTGTCGTTGCGGAACGAGAACACGCGCTCCTTGGCGCGCGATTTCTCTTCGTCACGACGCGCGCCGCCAATGGCCGCATCAAACCCGTACTGGTCGAGCGCCTGCTTCAGGCCCTGGGTCTTCATCACGTCGGTGTGCACGGTCGCGCCGTGGCTGATCGGGCCGATGTTCTGGGCGATGCCATCGGGATTGATGTGCACGCGAAGTTCGGTGCCGGTCTCGGCCACGCGGCGATCACGGAAGGCGATCATCTCGCGGAACTTCCAGCGGGTGTCCACGTGCAGCAACGGCATCGGCGGCTTGGCTGGCGCGAATGCCTTCAACAGCAGATGCAGCAGTACCGAGCTGTCCTTGCCCACCGAATACAGAACGACCGAGTTGCGGAACTCTGCCGCGACTTCCCTGAGGATGTGGATGCTCTCCGCTTCAAGGCGGTCGAGATGGGACAGCGAAGGCAAGGAGCTCATGAAGGATCTTGTAAGTGAAAGGGCACAGAAGCGGTAGCGCAGGTTATCAGCTGACCCCGCCAGCCCGGATGGACGCGCCAGGAAGGCCGGCGAGTATTCGGGCTGGGGCTCCTCCCTTGAAATAAGCACAGGGCATGAGGCCATAACCAGACATCGTTTCTGAACCGGTTAGCCGGCCCCTAACATCGACCGTCCTGCAATGACC
>JBDTZK010000349.1:0-3369 GCA_040005195.1 Pseudoxanthomonas sp. | reverse complement strand
ACCAACGGCACGATCGATGCCGAGGAAGCCGTGCGCACCGCCGCCGACATCCTCAGCGACCAGCTGTCGGTGTTCGGCGACTTCACCCACCGTGATCGCGGTGCCGCCAAGCCGGTCGCCAGCGGCGTGGATCCGGTGCTGCTGCGCCCGATCGACGACCTGGAGCTGACCGTGCGTTCGGCCAACTGCCTCAAGGCAGAGAGCATCTACTACATCGGCGACCTGATCCAGAAGACCGAAGTCGAGTTGTTGAAGACCCCGAACCTCGGCAAGAAGTCCTTGACCGAAATCAAGGAAGTCCTCGCACAGCGCGGCCTTTCGCTCGGCATGAAGCTGGAAAACTGGCCGCCGGCAGGTGTCTCGCAGCACGGGATGCTGGGATAAGTCCAGGCCGCTTGCGCGGTATTGACGGCGCGCCTGGGCAAATGCCCGGCGCGCTGACCGGGCAGGACGACTGAAAGACTGCAGCGTCAAAGGTAATTTCGTAGCACTCTCGCAACACAACGCTGACACACCTGAAGGTGTGCGGCGATGCCCGATCAGGATGAACGGGCTAGGGCCATCCGCAGTCCAGGCAAGAACGCCATGAAGGCGACAGCGAACTCCAACAGCATCAACATTAACCAGGAATCAAAATCATGCGCCACCAGAAAGCCGGCCGCAAATTCAGCCGCACCAGCGCCCATCGCCAGGCGATGTTCAGCAATATGGCCGCTTCATTGATCAAGCACGGCTTGATTCGTACGACGTTGCCGAAAGCCAAGGAACTGCGCCGCGTCGCGGAACCCTTGATTACCCTGGGCAAAATCGATGGCGTCGCCAATCGACGTCTTGCCTTCGCACGCCTGCGTGACAAGGAAGCCGTTGGCACCTTGTTCACCACGCTCGGTCCGCGTTACCAGTCCCGTCCGGGCGGCTACCTGCGTATCCTCAAGTGCGGCTTCCGCGCCGGTGACAATGCGCCGATGGCCTATGTGGAATTGGTCGACCGCCCTGAATCAGCAGCATTGTCTGCCGAGTAAGCGCTGTACCTTTTCAGAGTCTCCGAACCCCGGCCCAGTGCCGGGGTTTTTGTTTGCAGTCCGGCCCTTCATTCTTGGCGTGTGACTTCACTGCCCTGGCGCGGCGATAATGCGCCTCATCGATTTGCCACTGGACATGCCTACCATGAATATTTTCCGCTGGTCATTCCGCGCGCAATTCCTGCTGGGTTTCATTGCCTGCGTGGCATTGCTGGGCTTTGCCTTGTATTCGCAGTTCTATCTGGGACTGAACCCCTGTCCGCTGTGCACCTTCCAGAGGGGCGCTTTCCTGTTGCTGGCCCTGGTTTTCCTGGTAGGTGCACTGCATTCGCCCCGCTCCAAAGGTACGCGGGCTACGTATGGCATCGTGTCCCTGTTGGCTGCCTCACTCGGCATAGCGGTCGCCGGCCGGCACGTCTGGTTGCAGCATCTGCCTGCTGACAAGGTGCCTGCCTGTGGCCCGGACCTGTCGTTCATGATGGAAGCCTTCCCGCTTGCTGATGTCTTGCGCAAGGTATTCACCGGATCCGGAGAGTGTGCAGCAGTGGACTGGACGTTCCTCGGACTGTCCATGCCCGAATGGAGCCTGGCCTGGTTCGTGGCGCTGGCGCTATGGCCTTTGTTTGCTGCGTTCCGCGCGCGTAAGTCGCGCCTGTATTGAAGTTTGGTGCGGCTGGTCAATCCGGCGGCATGACAGTCCCCAAGGAATCCACCATGAGCACTACCGATCGCAATCTCCATGCCGTGAATCTGCCTGCCGATTGGGCACCTGCGACCTGGCGCTCGCGCACGGCCATGCAGATGCCCACGTATCCGGATGCAGATGCACTGGAGTCGGCGTTGGACGAATTGCGTCTGTTGCCGCCATTGGTGACGTCCTGGGAAATTTTCGCGCTGAAGAAGCAGCTTGCCGAAGCGCAGGAAGGCAAGCGATTCCTGTTGCAGGGTGGCGACTGTGCCGAGAGTTTCGGTGACTGCGAGTCGGGCCTCATTTCCAACCGTCTGAAGGTTCTGTTGCAGATGAGCCTGGTGCTGGTGCATGGCCTGCGACTGCCGGTGGTGCGCGTGGGACGATTCGCGGGTCAGTATGCCAAGCCGCGTTCCACCGATACCGAGACCCGCGATGGCGTGACCTTGCCAAGTTATCGGGGCGACCTGGTCAACCAGCAGGAGTTCACTGCCGCGGCCCGTATTCCTGATCCGCGTCGCATGATCAAGGCGCATGCGCGTTCGGCGATGACGATGAACTTCGTGCGCGCGCTGATCGATGGCGGCTTCGCCGACCTGCACCATCCGGAATACTGGGACCTGGGCTGGGTCGGGCATTCGCCATTGGCGGACGAATACCAGCACATGGTCGCGGGCATCGGGGACGCCGTGCGCTTCATGGAGACGTTGTCCGGTTCACAGGTTCACAACCTCAACCGCGTCGACTTCTACACCTCGCATGAAGCGCTGCTCCTGCCGTACGAAGAGGCGCAGACACGCCAGGTCCCGCGCCAATGGGGCTGGTTCAACCTCGGCACGCATTTCCCGTGGATCGGCATGCGCACCGCGGCGCTGGACGGCGCGCATGTCGAATACATGCGCGGCATCCGCAACCCGGTTGCCCTGAAGATCGGGCCTTCGGTGACGACCGACCAGCTCCTGCGACTCGTGGACCTGCTCAATCCGCACGACGAACCCGGACGCCTGACGCTGATCCACCGGATGGGCGCGGGCAACATCGCGACGAGGCTGCCTTCGTTGCTCGATGCGATCCGCAACGAGGGCCGGCGAGTGTTGTGGATCTGCGATCCCATGCACGGCAACACCGAGACCACCGGCAACGGCTACAAGACACGGCGCTTCGGCAATATCCGCAGCGAGCTCGAGCAGGCCTTCGAACTGCATGCCGCCGCCGGAACGCGCCTCGGTGGCGTGCACCTGGAACTCACAGGGGAAGACGTCACCGAATGTCTTGGCGGTGCGCGCGAACTCACCGAGACGGATCTCGTGCGTGCCTATCGATCCGCCGTCGATCCACGCCTCAACTACGAGCAGGCGCTGGAAATCGCCATGTTGGTCGTGCGCCAGCAGAACAGGTTGATGCCGCCAGCCGTCCTCTGATGGCGGCCGCGATGGCGACTCAGTAGCGCCGGCGCCGGATGTCGCGCGCCAGGACCCAGACCACCAGCAGGTTGATCGCCAGCACAGCCGAAGCCGGCCAGCCGGGATGCCGGGCCAGTGCGTAGAGATCCAGCGGCAGGTACAGCGCCGCGGCCAGGCAGCCCAGCCAGGACGCCCACACCTTGGCGCGCCACAGGCCCCATGCCTCCAGGAGATGCAGCAGCCCATACGCCATCAC
>JBDTZK010000022.1:0-11412 GCA_040005195.1 Pseudoxanthomonas sp. | reverse complement strand
GCGGGCGGAAGCCGTACAGATAGACCTTGCCCTTGCCGTATTCCACTTCCAGCGCCGCTGCTTTGCCCTGGATCAACGACTCGCCTTTGATGATGCCGCTGAGCAGCGGATTCTCATTGGCTGGATAACGTGCCAGCACCGTGCCCTTGAAGTTTGCTTGCGGTGCGAACACGGGGCTGGATTCGAACATCACTGTCGGCGTGGCCGGCAATCCATTGATCGCCTGGCTGTCGACATCGGCCAGTTCGATTTTCAGCAACGATCCGGAACATGAAAAACGATCGCTACCCACGCCTTCCAGCAGATTGGCTACCGGCAGTTCCAGCGCCTTGATGGCTGCGCTGGCGGCATCGTTGAAAGTCACCAGCGTGCCGCCATTGGCCACGAATTCACGCAGGGCGCGCACACCTTCGGCACCGATGCCACCCGCGTACTGCGCGGGCACCGGATCCACGCGTGCGCCGCCCTGGCGCGCCTTGGCTGATGCCGGCGGCGCCTGGCTGAAACCTTCCAGCAGACTGTCGTAATCCACGTCGGGCAGGATCAGTACATCGATGCGCTGGCCCAGATCGCCGGCACGCAGGTCCGCGTTGTACAGCGACACCGGCGCGTAGTCGTATTGCTCCAGCAGCCAGCGTGTCCAGCCTTCGTCCATCGACGGCTTCCACGGGCGGTACAGTCCGACCCGCGCCGCTTTCAACACGCCGTCTGTCGAAGCCGCGGTCACTGCGGTGATCGGCAACGCGGCTTCCACTGCCACGGTTTCGACCTGCCCGCGTGTGACGTCGCGCATGACCAGGTGTTGACCATCGGCCGAATACGCGCCGCTGCCGCCCGCGGCGAGCAAGGTGTTGAACGCGCGATAGCTGGCGTTGCGGTTGCGGTCCAGCAGGTAGACCTCGCCGTCACCGGTCACGGCGCCTGCGGACAGCCCGGCCTTTTTCACCGGTGAAAGTTGCGCGCGTTGTGATTTTGAAAGTGCCGTGCTTACCGATGTAACCTGGACACCCATCTGTAAAGGCAAAGTCCAGCCCGTGGTGTCGTGCGGCGGATCACCGACCTTGCCCGGATGGCGCTGGCGCTCGAACAGTTCCTGCACCAGTCGCGCAAACGGTTGGTCCATTGGCACCACCCAACTGCCGGCGGCGTAGCGTTGGCCTTCCAGCGTAAGCGGCTTGGCAATCTGATAGACCTCGATCTGCTGGGCCAGCAAACGCTCGACCAGATCCATCGCTTCGCCGGGATCGTGCTGGGTAGCGGGAATCACCCAGGCGTGCGGACCGTCCTTCGAATACAGGGCGACGGTGTCGCGCGCGGACTGGTAGCGGTTGTACTGCAGCGTGGTGCGATAGCGCGCCGCTGTGTCCAGCGCCGACATCGACGCGGTCATCATGTAGCGCACCGCATCGGCCGGGCGCCACCAGCCACCTTTCCAGGGTGAGGGATACATGATTTCGGCGCGCAGGGCCTTGGCGCTTTCGGGGAAATCCTCGAACTTGTAGAACTGCGGCGTGGCGTATTCGTGCAGCGCGGTTTCGGTGAAGAACGAAATGGTGTGGCGGAACACGTGGGTGTAGTCCAGATACCCTGGATACCAGTTGTCCCAGCGCTGCTGCGACATCGCGCCCGGCATCTGTTCGGCTTCGAATGCGGCCAGCATGTGGCTGCCGATGAGGTTGGTCCACACCCGCATGTACGGACTGACATTGCCGGAAACCGGATCGGCGAACGGCGGTACCCAGATCCGTCCCGGGAACGGCGCCTTGTGGTGCTGGGTGTAGAAGATCGCCGGGCTGTAATCCTGCGCGGCACGGGTCACCACGCGCGATTCCTGCATGTTCAACATGTAGCCGTCGCGGTTGTTGTCGTGACCCACGTATTCCTGGTACAGCCACGGCATGGGGCTGGTCTCGTGCGGCGTACCCAGGTTCTTGCGGTACCAGTCGGCGATCAAACTCTGGCCATCGGGGTTGAGCGTGGGCCACAGCACCAGGATCACGTTGTCCAGAATCGCGTCGATCTGCGGGTCGCCCTGCGTGGCCACCAGCTCGTAGGCCAGGGGCAACGGCATCTGGTGGGTCATGGCTTCGCTCGAATGCAGACCTCCGTCGATATGCACGATGATCTTTGACGTGTCCGCCAGTGCACGCGCGCTGGCGTCGTCCAGATCACGCGAATCGGCAAGACGTCGCGACACCGCTTTGTGGTGTTCCCATTGCGCCAGATTCTCCGGCGAAGAAATCACCGCGTACTCGACCTTCCTGCCACCGGTGGTGGTCCCGGCTTCGACCATCATCATCCGGTCGGAACTGGCATCCAGCGCGTGGAAATACTTGATCGAATCTTCGTAACTGGCCAGGTGGTAGTCGGCGCCGGGCGCGAAGCCGAGTACCGATTCGGGCGTAGGCACCGCCGTCTGCGCCAGGGCCGAGGCCGCGGGAAACAGGCCAGGCAACACGCACAGCGCCAGCGTCAAACCGAAGCGTCTGGCACGCGCGCGCAAAGTAAACCGTTGCATGGCATTCCCCTTTTGTTTGTATGCACGAAACCCGTAGGAGCGGGCCTTGCCCGCGATGCTTTGCTTTTCGCTTGACCCGGGCAAAGAGCATCGCGGGCAAGGCCCGCTCCTACAGAGGCGGTCTACCTGATTACTGCGGTGCGTACAACGTGTTGAACACAAACTTGTAGGTGCCGTGCGACTGCCCGCGCCATTGCGGGCGGAAGCCGTACAGATAGACCTTGCCCTTGCCGTATTCCACTTCCAGCGCAGCCGCCTTGCCCTGCAGGCGCTCGGGATACAGCAACACGCCGCTCCTGAGCGGATTGCCGGTAGGCGCATAGGACGCCAGCACCTTGCCTTTGAAGCCGGATTTGGTCTCGAAGGCAGGCCCGCGCTCGAACATGGCGATGGGATGCGCCGGCATGCCGGCGTTGGCTTGCGTTGGTGCGCCCAGGTCCAGTTCCAGCAGAGCGCCGGAACAGAAGAACTGCTCGCTGGTCAGTCCCTTCAACACGTTGCTCACCGGCAGGTCGAACACTTCGATGGCCGCATCGGAGGCCTTGTTGAAGGCGACCAGCGTGCCACCAGCAGAAACGAAATCCTTCAGCGCCTGCACGCCTTCGGCGCCGATGCCACCGGCGTATTCGGCCGGCACGCTGTCGGCTTTGAGGCCATCGAGCAACGACTGCATCGCACCGGCGCCACGCCCGCCCATGTCCGGCAGAATCAACGTATCCACTTTGCCCGCCAATCCGCCGGCCTTCATGTCCTGGTTGTACAGGCTGACTGGCGCGTAGTCGTATTGTTCCAGCAGCCAGCGCGTCCAGCCTTCGTCCATGTTCGACCCCCAGGGCCGGTACAGGCCCACGCGCGCCTTGTGCATGGCCGTGGTCGAGGGCACGGACCTGGACGCGACTGCGGTCACGCCATGGTCGGTGAGTATTTTCTCCAGCGCGTCAGCGGCAATGCCCGTGACCACAAGGGCACCGGTCTCCGGACCGTTGACGGTTTCCACTGCGCCGCTGGAAAAACCGATTGCGCCGCCCTGCGCCACGATATCGTTGACTGCGGCGAAACTGGCATTGGCCGAACGGCTGAGCGTATACGCCACGCCCTGTCCACGAATGCCGCCGGGATTCCGTGCCTGGCTCACCGGCTGCAAGGCCGCGCGCGCGCTGGCCGACAGAGGCTGGTCGATCAGCGCCGTGGTGACGCCCATCTGCATCGGCAGCGTCCAGCCGGTGGTGTCGTAAGGCAGGGTCACCGGCTTGCCGGTGGTGCCGCTCATGATCGCGTCGGGATACTTCTGCGTTTCAAACAGTTCCTGCACCAGGCCCGCGAACGGCTGGTCCATCGGAATCACCCACGAACCGGCCGGCCAGCTCTTGCCGCCCAGCGAGACCTTGGCCTTGGCCTGGGAAATTTCCACACCCTGGTCGATCAGTTTCTGCGCCAGCAACGCCGCCGTCGGCGCATCGGGCTGTCCGGCGGGAATGACGTAAGCGTATGGACCCTGGGTCTTGAACCGCGCGATGGTGTCGCGTCCGGACTGGTAGCGGTTGTACAGCAGATCCTCGCGGTACTTCACCGCCGTTTCCAAGGTGGAAAGCGAGGCGGTCATCATGTAGTCCACCGAATCCTTCAACCGCCAGAGCCCGCCTTTCCACGGCGAGGGATACATGATCTGCGACTTCAGATCCTGCATGTGTTTCGGGAATTCCTCCACCTTGTACACGCGCGGCGTCGCCGAGGAATGCGCGGTCTCGGTGAAGTAGGAAATGGTGTGGCGGAACGCCATGGTGTAGTCCAGGAAACCCGGATACCAGTTGTCAAATCCGGCCTGGGCAATCGCGCCCGGCTTACGCTCCTTCTCGAAGCGCGACATCATGTTGACGCCGATGTTGGTGGTCCACATGCGCACGTAGGGACTGATGTTGGACGACACCGGATCGGCGAACGGCGGTACCCAGATACGTGCGGGGAACGGCGCTACCTGATGCTGCGAATACCAGATGGCCGGGGAGTATTCCTGCTCGGCCTTGATCACCGCCTGGCTCTCGATCATGTTGAGCATGTAGCCATCGCGATTGTTGTCGTGGCCCACGTATTCCTGGTAAAGCCACGGCATCTGCGGATCGCCGGTGTTGAGCACCGCCATGCCGTTGACTTCGCCACGGCTCTCGGTGGCGGTCTGCTTGTTGGCCAGTTGTTTGCGATACCAGTCCACCACCATTTCCTGGCCGTCGGGATTGAGCGTGGGCCATAGCACCAGGATCACGTTGTCCAGGATCGAGGCCACTTCCGGGTCCTGTGGTTCGGACAGCAGCTTGTAGGCCAGGGCCAGCGGTAGCTGGTGATCGGCGACTTCGCTGGCGTGCATGCCGCCGTCGATGTGTACGATGATCTTTGAAGTCTTCGCAAGTTCCAGTGCCTGCGCGTCGGTGAGTTCGCGCGAGTCGGCCAGCTGGCGTGAGACCTCCTTGTAATGATCGAACCTGGCCAGATTTTCCGGCGAGGAAATCACTGCGTACTGCATCGTGCGGCCCTGCGTGGTCTTGCCGGCGTCGAACAGTTTGATGTGATCCGACGCGGCGGCCAGCGCCTGGAAATAGCGGATGGAATCGGAATAGTTGGCCAGGTAGTAATCGTCGCCCGGCGTATTACCCAACACCGACTTGGGCGTGGGAACCGGCGCCGCGCCGGCCTGCGCGCTGGCCATCAGCAAGGCCAGGGCAAGCGAGGCGAGCATCAGCCGCGTGCGTGGACGTGGGTGCTGCATTGAGCGCTGTTTCTGCGTAAGCATGGAGACTCCAGGTGCGTGATGCGCGGCGGAACCGGTTGGCTCCGCCGCGCGGTGCGATTCAGAAGTTGTAGTTGAGATTCAGACCAATCGTGCGCGGCCGGATGCTGGTGGCCGAACCGAACGGTGGCGTGGAAGACAGGCTGTACTGGTTCAACGCCACTTCGTCGGTCAGGTTGCTCGCGTACAGGTACAGCGCCCACTGCCGGTCCGTGCTTTCCAGACCGGCACGCATGCCGACGGTGCTGTACGAAGGACGATAGGCATTGAATGCGCCACGCAGCAGCGAGTTGCTGCCGCCCACGTAGCTGTAATCCGCGCGCACCATGCCATCCAGCGAACCAGTAATCGGGTAACGGTAGGATGCGGCAATCATGCCGCTGGTGCGGGGTGTATCGGGAATGGGATCGCCCTTGCGCCCGGTGCCGCTGATCACGTCGCTGATCTGGTCTTCGGTCAGCTTGGCATCCACGTAGTTGAAGTTGGCCGACAGATCCAGGCCGGCGATGGGCCGCCAGATCGCTTCGAGTTCCGCGCCACGCATGCGCGCGGCACCCGCGTTGGACAGGAAGGAGAAGGCACCGTTGAGCGTGCGTCCGCTGACCTGCATGTTGTCCCAGTCGATCTGGTACACCGCAGCGTTGAGGAACAACGACCGGTCCAGCCACACCGTCTTGGCGCCGAACTCGTAGTTCCACAGCGAATCGGACGAGTAGGCGGTGAGCACTTCAGACAGCCCGATCACCTGGTTGGCGCCACCGGGGCGGAAACCGTCGGCCACGGTCGCATAGAACATCACGCCCTCATTGAGGTTGTAGTCCAGAGTCAGCTTGCTCAGCCAGCCGTCTTCGCTGGCATCGACCGTGGTGTAGGGCTTTTCGAGCGCGCCGATCATTTCCCAGGCAATGTCGGTGTCGCCGGACACGGTCTTGTCGTAGTCGTAATAGCGCAGGCCGGCGGTGACATTGAGCTTGTCGGTGGCATGCCAGGTCACTTCACCAAACACCGCTTTCTGTTCCAGCTTGTCCCAGATGCGGCGGCGGTAGAACAGTTCCCACGGCGTGATGAGGATGCCGGTCTCGGGATCGGCCGGTGCGTCTTCGCTGGCGACGAAGTTGTCGCGGTTCTGGCTGAAGATGCCCACGGTCCAGTCGAGCACCTCGCTGTCGGCCGACGTGAGGCGGATCTCGGTGGTGCGGTCGCGCGTATTGCCGTCGTGGATCAGTGCTGCGGGAATCAGGTCGTTGACTTCCTCATACCAGGCCGTGAGCTGCCCGGGCGTGCACGGCACCCCGCCATTGCCGGCGGACTGGCAGCGCGCGGGCGTCAGATAGGTGGCGATGTAAAAGCTGTCGTCGCCGATATAGGTCGAATCGCGATTCTGATAGGAGGTATTGGCATTGAGGCTGGCCCAGCCAAGATCCCAGGACAGATTGAGCGAACTGGTTTCGTTGCGGTCGCGATACGGCAGCTTGACCTGCGAGAGCTGCTGATAGTCGCCCGCGCTGGGATGCCAGGTGGACGAAAACGCGTCGGTGGCGCTGCGGGCGTGGCTCAGATCCACGGTTACCGCCTCGGTCGGCGTCAACCGCACCTGCAAACGACCGCCTTGCGAATCAATGGTGTTGACGTTCTTGATGCCCAGAAATGGATTGTCGACATAACCGCCGGTTTCGCGGTTGTAGAGCGTGGCGCGCGCCGCCAGCAGATCGGGGACGATGGGCAGGTTGATCATGAACTCCTGCGAGCTTGAAGGGTCGCCGCCTTCGGTGACTTCATAGCCGCCACGGAAGGCGCCTTCCAGTTCGTCGCCAGGCTTGTTGTAGAGGATGCGGATAGCGCCGCCCATCGAGCTGGCGCCATACAGCGTGCCCTGGGGACCGCGCAGCACTTCGATGCGGTCCACATCGAACAGATCCATGTCCGCCGAACGGCTGCCGGCGTTGCTGGAGGTACCCACCGATCCCGACACCGGCGTTTCGTCGTTGTACACCGCCACCGTTGCTTCGCCGCTCGAATTGATGCCGCGCAGATTGATGCGACTGGCGCCAGGACCGCTGTACTGCACGCGCAAGCCGGGCACCTGGGCGGCGAAATCCTTGATGTCCACCGCGCCGATCTCGTCCAGTGTTTCAGCGGTCACGCTGCTGATGGCCATGGGAGTTTTCTCGATCAGCGTGCTGCGCTTGGATGCGGTCACGGTCACGCTGTCGAGCGTGGTTGCGCTTCTAGCCGTCCCGGAGGTTTCAGGCGACTCAGCTGGCGCGGCAGCGTCCTGTGCAATGGCGCTGGCAGGCATGGCCATGCCTGCCAGCAACATGCACGCATATAGTCGATTGGGCTTGTTGCGGGTATGGCGGAAGCGGGAGAAAGAAGCAGTGGAAGCGTTGGTCATGGTGTTCCCCGGTCTGGCTGGTAGGTGCGCTTCGCGGCGACGGTTCGTTTTTGTGGAATCTCGTCGACTGGCGCTTCCTGCGCGTCCTGGGCATGCGCTTCGCCCAGGCAATATGCATATACATGTCTTCATAGGTATGTACAATATGCTGCATCGCACCACATTCGGGACTGGCACGCACCATCGCGATGCACAGAGCTTCCTGCGATGCATGCGGGTGCAATCGGAAGATGGTTTGCATCTGTGGATTAAGCGCGTAAACGCATAGCGCGCAGCTGCAATAGCAGTTATGTGTCGGTGCGCCAGAGCGGCAACACGATCAGAAGAAGGGATTGAGAAAGCCGCATCGGGCGCACTGCAAAGGTGCATGCCGACCCGACATTAATTTGCGTGACAGCGAAAAAAACGTGCGTCCAAATGGATGACAGGGTCATCCGCAACGCCAGGCGATCACACCGGTCGCGCAGCGCCCGGGCCGAAACGTGCGATCAGATCGTAGGAGTCGCCCAGGAATATCTGCTTGACGTAGGTGACGCATTGCTCGCCACGCCAGGTCTGGCGTTCGATCACCAGGCACGCCGTTCCTTCGGCCACTTGCAGCAGATCGGCCTGGGTGGCGTCGGCGTTGATGGCAGTGATGCGGTGCTGGGCGCGACTCCACGGCACGTTCTGCAACAGCCAGCTGCCGGGCGGGGTGATGGAGAAATCGTTGTCCAACGCATCCGGCACAGCCGCCATATTGATCACGCGCTCTTCCAGCGCGAATGGTGACCCGTCGGCCAGGTGCAGGCTCTGCAACGCGAGCAACATGCCGTCGACAGCCACCTCCAGCTCATGGGCCAGCGTGCGCCTGGGCTTGCGCCGCCGTTTGTTCAACAGCTGAAATTGATAGACATGCCCTCGTTTGGATACTTCGAGCGGAATATCGGGAATATCCAGCGCCACCGATTCGATATGCGGATGCGGGCGCGCCACAAACGAGCCGGCCCGGCGCCGACGCTCGATGGCGCCGCTTTCGGCCAGCATGCTCATGACCTTGTTGGCGGTCATCCGCGAGCAGCTGTACTGGGCCATCAGCTCGTGTTCGAACGGAAGCCGGTAGCCCGGTGGCCATTCGCCGCTGTGGATGCGCCCTTCGATATCGCTGCGGATGCGCTGGTGCAATGAAACCGCCGGCTTTTCCTTCATCGACTATTTCCCTGCGCTGCTTGTGTATGACGCAATGCCCGCAATGCACAGATCGATGGCCACCGACTGATCATGTTGCCAACAGCCGGGACATGGCGACGCGGAACCTTGCGCTGACCGCATCCCTGAGTTGATGGCGACCCTCACTGACTATCCGGCGGCCCCGTCGCCAGACGCAATCCACCGCGCCATGACGGGTAGCGAACACCCAGCTGTCCAGCAAGGCATTGCCCTGGCGAGAGACCAGCGCAGGATGATTCGCGTCCAGACCGATGAAATCGGCCGGCGCGCCAACGCGCAGTCCCGCTGTGATGCCCAACGCCTGCGCCGCGCCTTTCAATGCGCCTTCGAACAGCACGCGTCCCGTGGATGCGGTGTCGCGCGTCGCCAGCACGTTGCGCTGCTGCAGCCGCAGACGTTGTCCGTATTCCAGCAGGCGAAGTTCTTCGGCCGCGTCCACCAGCACGTTGGAATCCTAACCGATGCCGAACCGTCCACCCGCATCGATAAATTCGCGCATCGGGAAGATGCCATCGCCCAGGTTGGCCTCGGTGATCGGGCAGAGACCCACCACCGCGCCGCTGTCGGCGATGCACTGCAACTCCGCCGGGTCGATGTGCGTGGCATGCACCAGGCACCAGCGCGCGTCGACTTCGGCATGCGCATAAAGCCATTGCACTGGCCGTTGCCCGGACCACGCCAGGCAGGCCTCGACTTCGCGCATCTGCTCGGCGATGTGGATGTGGATCGGCCCGCGGGACAGCGGTGTCAGTAACGACAGCTCTTCGGGCGTGACCGCGCGCAGGCTGTGCGGCGCCAGCCCCAACACGGCATCCGGCAGTGATGACAACACGACCTGGCTGGCGTCGAGCAGCGTTGCGAAACCGTCCAGGTCATGGATCAGGCGGCGCTGCGAGTGGTTGGGCGCGGCGCCACCAAAATCAGCATGCGCGTAGAACACCGGCAACAAGGTCAGGCCGATTCCGGTGCTGCTGGACGCGGCAGCGAGTCGGCCAGCCATTTCCGCGCGATCCGCATAGGTCTGGCCGTCGCGGTCGTGATGCAGGTAGTGGAATTCGCCGACCCGGGTGAATCCCGATTCCAGCATTTCCATGTACGCCTGTTCGGCGATGGCCTGGAAACTGTCCGGGTCCAGCCGGTCCAGGAAGCGATACATCAGCTCGCGCCAGCTCCAGAAACTGTCGCCGGCCCCGCCACCGACTTCCGACAACCCCGCCATGCCGCGCTGGAACGCATGACTGTGCAGGTTGCCCAGGCCCGGCACGCCCAGCGCCACGCGGGTGTCATCCGGCTGCGGCACGGTATCGACGGTCACTTCGGTGATGACGCCCTGGTGCACACCGAGTCGCACGCGCTCGGCCCAGCCCTCCGGCAGCAGCGCGCGTTCCAGCCAGAAAGTGACGTTTTCCGGGTTTTTGTTGGTTTGCACTGGACGACTCCCAGGGATTGGAAATATTGTATATACAAATATTGCCATTGTAGATGCCCATGCTCGCCCACTCCTTCAAGCGCCAGGCTGACTCTTTTCCTTCCGCCATAACGGCTTCGATGCTTCATGGCGGTCCGCGCTGCGTAACGACCGGGGGAAATGCATGAGCCCGCCCATCACCCTGCGTCCCGGCAACGTCACACTGGCCGAGTGGCGCGCAATCCTGGCCGGCAGTCCGGTCACGCTGGACCCGTCGGCTGCCGACGCCGTGCTGCGCAGCGCCCAGGTCGTGGAAGCCATCGTCGCGAAAGGCGAGCCGGTCTACGGCATCAATACCGGCTTCGGCAAACTGGCCAGCGTGCGCATCGAGCGCGACGATCTGGAAACCCTGCAACGCAATATCGTGCTGTCGCATGCGGCCGGCGTGGGCGATCCCATGCCCGTGCCCGTCGTGCGCTTGATGATGGCGCTCAAGCTGGCCAGTCTGGCCCAGGGTGCGTCCGGCGTGCGCCCGGCGACACTGGCGCTGCTGGAAGCGATGCTGAGCAAGGACGTGATTCCGGTGGTGCCGTCGCAAGGATCGGTCGGCGCTTCCGGCGATCTGGCCCCACTGTCGCACCTGGCCACGGTGATGATTGGCGTGGGCGAAGCGTTCCATGAAGGCGAGCGTCTGCCCGCGATCGAAGCACTGCAGTGTGCCGGGTTGGAACCGGCGGTGCTGGGCGCGAAGGAAGGTCTGGCCCTGCTCAACGGCACCCAGTTCTCCACCGCCTACGCACTCGCCGGATTATTCGCCATCGAGACCGTGTTCCAGGCGGCGCTGATCACCGGCGCATTGTCGGTGGAAGCGGCCAAAGGCTCGGACACCCCGTTCGACCCGCGTATCCATGCGCTGCGCCGGCATCGCGGACAGATCGACGTGGCTGCGGCGCTGCGTGCCCTGATGCAGGACTCGCCGATCCGCGCTTCGCACCTGGTCGGCGATACGCGCGTGCAGGATCCCTACTGTCTGCGCTGCCAACCGCAGGTCATGGGCGCGGTGCTGGATGTGATGCGCCAGGCGGCGACCACGCTGGCGG
>JBDTZK010000021.1:0-11434 GCA_040005195.1 Pseudoxanthomonas sp. | reverse complement strand
CAGTGGCAGCAGCCACGAAGAAAACGGCTGCGAAGAAAGCTCCGCGCAAGCAAGCTCGAAAGACCGCGAAGTAATCCCGGTTTGGTTCCACCGATGAAATGAAAGGCACCTTCGGGTGCCTTTTTGTTTTGCGATAAAGGGCGCAGTGTTCTTCGACTTGCTCTTGAGCTAAAAGCCTGATGCAAAATCCGCCGGCTACCATGCGCGGCGTCTACCACTTCATCGGCGAACCTTGGTTCGAACATGACTTCGATAACATCGCCTGCAACGCGGACGAGTTCGATGCATGCTTAGCGAAGGTCAGTTATTCCCAGCCCACGCATCAGCCAGCAGTTCCGCTTGCGCGATGACCTTCTCGGTCGCCTCAGCTTGCTTGTCTGGCGGATACTTATGCTTGGCCAGCAACACTTTGATCATTGCCATCATGCGTGCGCGCGAGTCCTTGCGGTTCTGCCAATTGATCGTGGCCGAGCGGCGCAACTTGTCGGTCAATTCCTGTGCCAGCGCGCGCAACACCGGATGCCCCAGCTCACGCACTGCTGATTCGTTCTCGATCAGTGCCTGATAGAACGCAAACTCTTCTTCGCTCATCCCATCGGGTGGACGCGCGGCATTGATCTCCTGCGCCAGCTTGATCAATTCTTCAATCACCTGCGTCGTGGTCAGACCGCGGTTCTGGTATTTCGCGATGGCTTCTTCCAGTTTGAGGGTGAACTCCTTGCCCTGTATCGCGTTCTTTTGGCCACGCGCCTTCACTTGATCGGCCAGCAAGCGTTCCAACAATTCGGCCGCCAGATTCTTGGTTGGCATTTCGCGAATCTGTTTCAGGAAGTCCTCGTCCAGCAGCGAAATGTCCGGCTTGCCCAGGCCGAGCGTGGCGAAGATGTCGTTGACACCATCGACCAGTACGCCCTTGGCCACCAGCTGGCGCAGCGCGGCCTCCTTTTCCAAGCGCGAGCGCCCGTTGCCAGCGCGGGTCAGCTTGATCAGGCAGACACGCACGGCCTGGAAGAACGCGATTTCCTCGCGCACCGCCATGGCTTGTGGCCGCGTACCAGCCAGCGCCTGCGCGGTGGTCAGCTTCGCTACTTGGTCGAGATAGCTGCGCACACCGATGTTGCGACCTTTGTCGTCGACCTCCGGATTGACCTGGAGGATGTGTTCCATCGCCGGACCCAGGAGTGCCAGTGCTTTCTTCGGTTGCTCAAAGCCTGCGTAGTCGAAGCCGTGGAAGAACTCGTTACGAATCACGTCCAGCGTATCCAGCAACACCCGCAACGCCGCGCCAGAGGTATCCACTGGCTCGCGCTCGGCACCGGCATCCTTGGTGTACTGCTTGATCGCTTTCTTCAGCTCTTCGCCAATGCCGATGTAATCGACGATCAGACCGCCGGGCTTGTCCTTCCAGATGCGATTTGTGCGAGCGATGGCCTGCATCAGACCGTGACCCTGCATCGGCTTGTCGACGTACAGCGTGTGTACTGGCGGCGCATCGAAACCGGTCAGCCACATGTCGCGCACGATCACCAGTTCAAGCGGATCGTCGGCATCCTTGAAACGCTTTTCCAGCAGCTTGCGCTGCGGCTTGTCGGTACGGTGCGGCTGGAAGTGACTCGGGTCGGATGAGCTGCCTGTCATCACGATCTTGATTTTGCCTTGATTGATGTCGTCGCTATGCCAGTCGGGGCGCAGCTTCACGATAGCGTCGTACAGACGAATCGCTGCCTCGCGCGAAATCGCCACGATCATCGCCTTGCCTGCCACCGCTTCGGTGCGCGCTTCCCAGTGCGCGACCAGATCGGCAGCCAGCACCTCCAGCCGTCCCTCGGCCATCGCCAGCGCCTCCAGTCGGGTCAGTCGACTGACGGTCTGATTCTGCTGGCCCTCGTCCTCGTCATCGGTCACTTCCAGAAACTCGTCCATCAAGGCCTGTTTCTCGGCCTCGTTGAAACGCAGCTCGATGATCCGCGACTCATAACTCACCGGCACCACAGCCTGATCGTCCTGCGCGGCGATCATGTCGTATACATCGACATAGGTGCCGAACACCGCCTCGGTGTCGCGGTCGTCGAGACTCACCGGCGTGCCGGTCATGCCCAGATAGATCGCGTTGGGCAACGCGTCGCGCATGTACTTGGCCAAACCGTATTTCGTCTTGCCGGTCTGGACGTCCATACCCGCCTTGAAGCCGTACTGCGTGCGATGTGCCTCGTCGGCAATCACAATCACATTGGAGCGATCGCAAAGGATCGGCACGGCGGCCTTGCCGGCCTCGGGTGCAAACTTGTTGATGGTGGTGAAGATGATGCCGCCGGCTTGCACCTGCTAAAGCTCATCACGCATATCGTCGCGGCTTTCCGCCTGCTGCGGAGTACCCCGCAACGACCATGCGCAATCGGAAAAAGTTTCGTACAGCTGACCGTCCAGATCATTGCGATCAGTCACCAGCACCACCGTGGGATTGCGGAACTCCGGATGGTCACGCAGCGCCATCACGTAGAACAGCGCCAGCAACGACTTGCCCGAGCCCTGGGTAAACCAGATCACCCCACCCTTGCCGTCCTTCTTGTGCAACAACGCATCGACCGCGCGGGCCACCGCCTTGCGCACGCCGTGATACTGATGCCACTGCGCGATGATCTTGAAGCTGGCGCCGCCATCGGCTCCACCATAGGCAACGAAACTACGAAAGAACGTCAGCAGCGTGCGCGGCTCGAACAGGCCGAGCATCAGCACTTCCAGCTCCAGCCGGCCCTTCGCCACTTTCTCGTCGCCGAGCAGGCGCCAGCGTGAATGGCGGCCGAAATCTGCGGTCAACGAACCATAGCGAGCTACCGTGCCATCGGAGATCACATTGAGCAGGTTGAAATAGAACAGTTGCGGAATGTCGGCCTTGTAGGTCTGGATCTGGTTCCACGCCGCTTCGATATCGGCATGCAGATCTGCCGGATTCTTCAGCTCGATCACCACCAGCGGCAGGCCGTTGACGAACAGCACGATGTCTGGACGGCGCACCTTCAGACCATGCACGGTGAGCTGTTGCACCGCCAGCAAATCATTGGTGCCGTCGAAGTCGATCACGCGGGCGCGCAGCACGGTACGGCGGCCATCAGACTCAATGCGTTGCACCGGCACACCGTTACGCAACCAGTCGTAGACTTCCTTGTTGCCATCCACCAGCGACTGCGCGCCATAAGCGGAAAGCTTGTCCACCACCTCGTCGACTTCCGTGGCGGTCAGCTCCGGATTCAGGCGTGTCGCCGCGCCGCACAAACGCGAGGCCAGTACCACGTCAGAATATTTGGTGCGGTCGCACTGCGCGCCACCCGGCGAAACGTCATCGCCGTGCGCACACGTCCAGCCGAGTTCCCCCAGCCAGTCCAAGCACACAGATTCGAGATGATCTTCCTTCATCGATTTCCCCTGTGTGGCATTTCCACGCCACGAAGCTGCTCCAGCGTATCGCGAAGCTTGCGTTGATCGGCGTCGCGTTTCGCATTTGAGCGCTTTCCGAGATTTTGCAGCTTATGGCGCACCGCTGGCAAAGTTGCCGCCTGCGGCATCTCGAGCAGGTCGAAGTCAGGCGCTTCGCGTTCTACGGAGACAAGAAACTTGCAACTGGTGTCGTCCAGCAACTCGCGCATGCGCGCCAGCAAACGAGCGCGAATCGCCAGCAAGGCCTCGGCACTCGTGGGCACGGCCGTCATGCCTTCGAAGTGACCGGCGAAGGTCGCTGTGAAATCACGCGGCTCCGCCGGGGCCAGCAATTCGGCAGCTGGCTTCGGACTGCAAGTCAGATAGATCAGAAAGGTACGCCACAACATGACGTCCAGCCGCTCCTGCTCAACCACTGCGCCCATGTCGAACAAGTCACGCGGATGCTGCCGCGACAGCGCCGCAGCAAGCTTGCCGGCGTACAGGTCGGCGAAGTGCAATACCTGCACTTCGGCAAATCCGAACGCCGCCTCCACCGCCGGTTGCACCGTCATGCTGCGCACCGGATGCACGCTGCCGCGCATGACGGGAGAAGTCTCGATCTTTACCCGGGTCTGGCCACGACTGGCAATGATGCGATTGATCGATGCACCCTGATTCGCCGAAGCTTGCACCTGCAGGCGCATGGGCCCGGTACGAAGCGTTTCGCCCAGTGCAAGCAGGCTGTCGGCGATCAGTGCACTGTCATTCGCGAAGCCACCGACCGGCAACCAGGTCAGATCAATGTCGACCGATAGGCGCGGCAGATCATGCTCGAACAGATTGATCGCGGTGCCGCCCTTGAGCGCAAACCGCGGCTCGCGCGCCAGCACCGGCAGAATATCCACCAGCAGCTTCACCTGTTCGGCGTAACGCTTATCCCAGTTGCTCATCGAGGTCCGCCGGCAGGGTTATCTGGTAGATCGGGTGCAGGCGTCCGCCACGTACCAGCGCACGCTTGCCGCTGCCCAGCTCGAGTTTGTCGAGATTCAAACGTGACCACCACGCGTGATGATGGCGTTCGGCCAGCGCAAGAAACAGACGCTTGGCCTTGATGCTGCGGCATTGCCCAAGCAGCACACCAAGCAGATGCGGGCGCAGCGTGGTCAGCCCCTGCATCAGCGCGTCAACTTCGTACACAAAAGTTGCGGAGGCCGGCTCGTCACACAGTTCCAAGATCGCGCGCTCAGGCATGGACAGCACAACGGGCCGAGCGCCGGCATCCGTTGTCATGCGGAGCAAACCAAAGACCTGCAAGGTTTCATCCGCGGCGGTCGCGAAATTGGGAAGCACCTGATCGAAAGGACCTCGACCGCGATAGTCGAAGCGTTCGGCCAGGCTCAGTTTGCCCACCCAACCCGGCGGCTTCACCGCGCCATACAGCGTGACCGTTGCCGGCTTGCCCAGTCGCAAGGAATGCTCATGCCCCTGCAGCGCAAGCGCGAAACGCCCGCCGGCATGCACGGCAAGCCCTTCATCACATTGCAGCGTGTTCAGTACGCCTTCCCAGCGCAGCACACCGCCCGCGCGCTGGTAGACGCCACGGGCCGGCGATACCAGCCAGCCACTGGCCACGTAGCGCGCCACCAGGTTGCTGGCGTAGCCGTGCACCTGCAGCCAGCGGCTGGTGACCAGTCGGGTGTCATCCAGAGTCCGCAGCAGCTGGTTTATCTTTGTCGACTTTTGCTCACTCATGGTGAGCAAATTAGGCTTTTGGGAAACCTGATGCAAGTCGACGGGTTTGCAGTGGGCGCAAATAGCTCACTTAGCGTGAGTATTTTTGTGATCTTGTAAACCACAGACGCCTTAATCAGACCCCATCCTCAACGGGAGTCCGCGCGCATCAGCGTCCTTCAGTTGGCACAGCGCGTCAGCTCGCCGGTTGACACGGCATGTCGATCAGGCAACGCGCTGCCTATCAGACCGCCGCTTTCCAGATCCAGCGGAACGGCATCCAGCCACAGCCCATCCTCCAGATCGAACCCGTCCAGCGGCGCTTTGAACGCCTGCGTTCCGGGATAGACCAGCACCAGCTGCCCCTTTCCCGACAGATACCGCTTGCCATAGGCGAACAGCTGATAAAAGTCGCCCTGGCTCAAGCCATAGTTGTTGGCGACGTCGGTGGCGTCGAGGAGTTTCCACTTCGCGTCGACTACCCAAGTCACACCCTCGTACTCGATCACGAAATCCGGGCGCAGCTGAAACAATTGGCGTGATCCCTGCCGACACAGATACTTGCTGGCAGCTTGCGCCTTGAGTTTCACACCCTGCGGGAGTCGGCGACGAAGGCTGGCCTCCACGAAATTCTCGAACACCTTCTCCATCGGAAACAGCAGGCTGCGACCGGTCCATTCGCCAAGCGTCGACAGCGGGTTGCGATCGCCGAGGACAAGCTCGCACCACGGCCGGAGGTTGCCGTAGTGGCTCATCAATCGGTCGTGGCTCCATTGGCGAAAGTCACCCACCACATCGCGGCTGCGCACCACTTCGGTTAGCTGGTGCTGCAGTTCATGTGCCAATCGCCAATTCGCTGATTCGCAGGTCATGCCAGCCACCTTGTCAAGCGCACAAGCAAGCAGCCGATTCTCCGGACGGTTCGCGTCGAAGACTTGATGCTCCACTTGGAATAAATGCTGTCGCCCTGCCGGCTGACGGATCTGTAGCGCGATCTGCAAACGGCCGCGCAAAAACCGCACCTCTTCTTCGACCGGGTGGTAGTCGAAGCGCAGCCCGCGCCGCACCAGCACATCCAGCTCCAGCAGAAATTGCTGGATGATCCACTCGCTCACCGGCGCATCAAAAGTCTGCAACGCGGTAGGGCCGGTATCACGCACCGGCAAACGCAGACCGTAGCGCAGCATCTTCACCAGCACCTTGCGGGCGCTAGTTACATCCGTCTGGCCACGCACATGCTTGGGCAGGATCTCGATGCGCGTACCGCAGGGTGACTCCAGCACGCCCACATAGTTGTCCAATCGCAGCCAGCGCCGATCTTCCACCTGCACCAGCGGCGCGCCGCGCGTACGGAATCGCTGCGCCTCATGGCAGAGCCAGTCGAACGCCGAAGGCGGAATGCTCGCCTCGTCCATGTTGCCTGCCGCCACCGGGCCGGTGGTCAGCCTGGCGTGCTCGCGGACGGTAACCAGTGTCACGCGGCGGCGGCCTGGGGAGCCTTGATGATCGCAGCGTAGGCTTCCGGCTTGTCGAATGCCGGCGCGTTGATCGTCCACACGCGGCCTTCTCCCGGCAGCTCCACGTCATCACCCAGCAGCTCGGCCATGCCGCTCTTGGCTTGTTGCAAGAACTGCAGCTCGGTCGGCTTGCGATGGTCGTTGAACACCCACGCGATCTTTTGCCAATCCTCGAAGAAGTATTCCTGCAGCAAGGGCAGCACCTGACGACGGAACACGTTGGCCAGCTCACCCAGTGAGGACGAGTTCTTCAGACCCATGAAGTACGCGTGTCCCAGCATGTAGTCGCGGCCGAGCAGCACTTCGATGCGTCGGTTCATGGTGGACAGCAACGCATCCACCGGCACACCGGCGACCACGACGCCTGCAAGTGCGGCGACATCCGGCAGCATTTCCACAAACTCGAAGCGCCGACGCAGCGCTACATCCAGACCAGCCAGCGAACGGTCGGCGGTGTTCATGGTGCCGATCAGGTGCACGTTGCGAGGTACGCTGAAGCGCTTCTTCGAATACGGCAACGTGACTGACAGCGCCTCGGCGCAGCCCTCGCGCTTGGACGGTTCGATCAGCGTGATCAGCTCACCGAAGATGCGCGAGACATTACCTCGGTTGATCTCGTCGATGATCAATACACGCGCCTGGGGTTCATGCGCTTTCGCCTGTTCTGGCGCCAGCAGCGACGCTAACCGCTCCAGATTGATTGAGCCAGAACGCAGCTCATAAATTGTCTTTTGGATGAATCGGTTTTCCATTAAATCCGCGTACGGGCGTACGGGATCGTACTGTCTCAGCCAGCGTACGGGCCGCCCTTGAGCGTAGGTATCCACTCCATCGCGATCAACGTGAACGTAGCCTCCGGTGACTTCACCGATCGCGCGGAACTTAAGGTTTCCTTGGGTTACCACCACCAAATCGCCCGGTTTAACTATGCGGACGAATAGGTTGAGCGCAGTCACCGCGTAGTCGGTTGGATTCGCCGGCTCACCGGTAGCATGCATCCGCTCGACGATATCTTCGCGCGAAGTTACGTTGGATAGATCCGCGCCGGAGCCGAAGCCGAGCAATGCCATGCCGCCGGTGATGCATTCCTCGTAAATATGACCTTCGGTATCCGCATCGCCCAGTGACAACTTCCAAATCCTGCGACCGCCAATGTCAATACTTGCACTGGCCTCCGCCACGTTGCGACTGCGAGCCGCCTCGCACACTTGCTTGAAGACGCCATCTTCCAGATCGTAACGCAGTCTGCCAGTGACCTCATCAGTGCTGGCACGAATGCCTTCCACGAAATCCTCATAGCTGAAGCTCTGGTGGAAAGTGACAAAGCGAATCAAACCGGTCTGCGTCAACGCATCGAAGCGCGTCTTCAAGGCGGACCGATCAGTTTCGTTCGCGGCAAGAAATGGTGCATCCAGAATGCGCAGTGCTTCGTTGACTGTGCAGTAGGTCTTGCCGGTGCCGGGCGGGCCGAAGAGGATTTTATTGATGGGCATGGTGGTGTAGTCAGAATGGGGCTCATTGACCATGTCAGGCCTGATCGCTGCGACTGCTGGCTGGGCGGCGGAGATCACGCCTTTCGGTTGATGGACGATGAGGTAAACACCCTCTTCGTCCGGCCGGATCTCGATAACGTCACCTGGCTGCACATGGCGCTCGCCGAAATACTGGTTGAATCGCGTCCGGATTCGACCGCTTTCGGAACCCGGCGCGCGGACGTCGCTCTGAAACTCCCAACCCGTGTCGGTGCGAAATCGAACAGGCTCACCGGCGTCGTTATCATCCGCACCACCACGGATCGATTCGGGAAACGGTGCGCTGACCAGATTGATGGGAATGTAACCATTGCGCACCGCGCCCTCGGTCAAGCGAATGCGCAGGGGCGTCGCCATAACCCAGTCCCGCCAGACGCGGCGGCTGAAGGACATTAGCGTTTCGTCCGGCAGCCGCAACGCCGCGGTACGGTCATACAGCGTGCTCAGCGGTATGGCTGTGTCACCATCAGGCAGCTCACACGCATGCAGCAGCGGCTTGCGCATGAATACGCATGGAAACAGCAACGGCTTGCTGCGATCCTGATAGTGAAATGCAATCTTCCAACGGTACGCAGGACCAAGTTCGCTCTTGTCGATTTCAACCAGTCGTCCCGCACGCGCCGCTTCGGCAACAGCAACCACTTCTCGCCGCACCGTCTCGAACGCCAGATCGTGCGTCTCGCCAAAGCGGCGATACCAGCCGTACCTATCATCGTAGGCGAGTGCCGTATCGCCATCCTTGGGTTTGGTGTCGTTACGCGAGTAGATCCCGAACTTGAACGCCGAACCGCCCCAAATACTGCCGTACTGGTCCAAACCCGATTCCATCCAGTTCGCGAAGCAATGCTTGTCACCTGCCTGCGTGTACTCAGCCAAGGTCATCATGCGCAAACGCTCCAGCGGCCACTCGACCAGGAACGTATCCACACGGTTTCGTCCGTTGAAAACGCCATGATTCGCTTGTCCCTTTATGGCGAGTTGAATGTCGGTTTCGGGTTTTCGTGCAACAACTCATCAACATCCGCTGTTGCCTCGGGCAGGCGCAGCTTGCCGGAGATCAGGCGGGGGAGAAGAGTGTCGCGGAGTTCGGACAAACGTAGTGCGTATTTTTCGGTTTGGTGAGCGCGCTTCAGGAGCGGCACGGCAACCGAGGTGTATGCGTCTATGACCGACTTTTCCGGCACCACACAGGAAACCCCGTGTACGTGATTTCGGTTGAGCGTCGGCACAGCAGAGCCGGCGTTCAGATGCGCCAAGTCCATGCTCCGCAAGAACTGATAAGCGTAGGGGGCAGTGGCGATCTTGAAGTCCTTTATCCAGAGCGAAGTGTTGAGAGGCCAGAAGTCTCCGGTCACGTAGAACACCTTCCCGAGAACACCGCTCCGACCGGTTGTAACGCCAGGCCCGCTAACCTTTGCCTCTTGGTGATGTCCACTCGGACCGCTCGCGGCCAAAATCAGAAACTCGCCATCAATTCGCTGCGGCGCCGGCAGATCAAAACCACGCTGCAGGGTCAGCAGATCGCCGATACAACCGGCTTGCCACCCCTTCGGAATCAACCCCAGCTCCGATGCCTCAAACTTGCCAGGAAACAGGGCGGCGGTGGCGGCATCCATGCCTTCCGGCTCGCGGCCGTCGGCCTTGGCGTGCACGGGGTCGAAGTCTACGAACCAGGACTTGAACAGGGTTTGAGCGATGGCTTCGAGGGTGGCGTTGGTTTGACGGAGGACGTCGATGCGGCCGTCTAAGGCACCGAGGACGGCCGCTGCTTCGATCTGCACATTCAGCGGCGGCACCGGAATTTCAACCTTGCGAAGCTCAGCCTGCCTGATGCCTTGAACAGTGGTCCCCGATGCTCGAGCGACAATGCTATCGCGAACGCTTTGCGTTGCCAAAACGTAGTAAAGAAACTTACCGCTCAGAATGTCTTTGCGAGGCCGTATAGCAAACAGCCGTTGGCCCAGCACCCAATCTTGCGGCTGATCCAAGTACGCCAGCTCACCGAGTGGCGCTTCCGAAGTCATGATGACGTCGCCCTGCCGCAGTGGGCTTTTCATCCATTTTTTGTAGATGACCGAATCGACATATCGCGGCTCATCGACGCCAAGAGCAACGCGACCATCTTTTATGAGCTTTGCCGAGATCACTCGGTGCCCTGACGAAACAAACTCACCGCCAAGCTTGAGGGGCGTAACTCCGCGTCGATCAAGAATGTCTTCGACGACCTCCTCCAATGGGCGAAGCTCAAACCCCATAACCCAACGCCCCCAACTTCTCCCGAATCACCGCATCCAGCTCCGCACCCTTCACCATCTGCTCAGCCAGCTGCGTCGTCAACCGCTCCATCTTCTCGGCAAACGCCTCGTCGTCATCGTCTTCCACCACCGCGCCGACATAGCGGCCCGGGGTCAGCACGAAGCCGTGCTTTTCCACTTCCTCCAATGCCGCGCTGTGGCAGAAGCCGGGTTCATCCGCGTAGTCGGCGCCGTCGCTGAAGTCGGTGCCGCGCCAGCGGTGGTAGGTCTGCGCAATGCGTTGCAAGTCGTCGTCGGTGAACTCGACCTGGGTGCGGCTGATGCGGCCGCTGGCGGCTTTGCGTGCGTCGATGAATAGGATCTGCCCGCGGCGGTCGACGCGGCCGTTGTTGCCTGCATGCTTGTCCTTGCTGAGAAACCACAGGCAGGCGGGGATCTGGGTGTTGGAGAACAGTTGGCCGGGCATGGCGACCATGCATTCGACCACGTCGGCCTGCACCATCGCGCGGCGGATCTCGCCTTCGCCGGATTGCTGCGAACTCATGCTGCCGTTGGCCAGCACGGTGCCGGCGCGGCCACGGCTGGAAAGGCGCGCCAGCATGTGTTGCAGCCAGCCGAAGTTGGCGTTGCCCTTGGGCGGGATGCCGTGAACCCAGCGCGGGTCGTCGGTGAGCTTGTCGCCATCCCAGTCGGAGATGTTGAACGGCGGGTTGGCCAGGATGTAGTCGGCGCGCAGTGTCTTGTGCTGGTCGTTGGTGAAGCTGGAGCCGTAGCTCTGGCCGATGTTGCCATCCAGCCCGTGCACGGCCAGGTTCATCAGGCAC
The DNA here is from genome assembly GCA_040005195.1 of Pseudoxanthomonas sp. Classification (GTDB taxonomy): domain Bacteria; phylum Pseudomonadota; class Gammaproteobacteria; order Xanthomonadales; family Xanthomonadaceae; genus Pseudoxanthomonas_A. The sequence continues at coordinate 158 of JBDTZK010000021.1, read as the reverse complement.
AGGCGGCGCGTCTGCGACATCAGCTCCTGACCGTAGATGGCCAGGTCCCCTTTCTTGCCCAAGGTCTTTTGGTGCGCGTCCTTGAACTTGGCCGACTGCACGAACATGCCGCCGGAGCCGCAGGCGGGGTCGTAGATGGTGCCCTTGAACGGCGCGAG
>JBDTZK010000348.1:0-3394 GCA_040005195.1 Pseudoxanthomonas sp. | reverse complement strand
CCCGCCGTTGACCATCGCGTACACGAAGAAGGTCATGGCCAGTGCGCCGGCGAGCACGCGTGCGTAAGTTTCGCGGGCGCTGGTGGCGATCCACAGGCAGCGACCGACGATAAACAGGTACAGCGCCAGCAACACGCACACGCCGATCCAGCCGAATTCCTCGGACAACACGGCGAAGATGAAATCGGTGGTGTGTTCGGGCAGGAAATTCAGATGCGATTGCGTGCCTTCGCCCCAGCCCTTGCCGTCCCAACCGCCGCCGCCGATGGCGATCTTGGACTGGATGATGTTCCAGCCTGCGCCCTGCGGATCGTTTTCGGGATTCAGGAAGGTCAGGATGCGGTCTTTCTGGTACGGGCGCAGGAACCAAATCCACGCCACCGGCGCCGCCGCCGACACACTGCCCACGCCGATGCCTACCCACCACCATGGCAGGCCGGCCAGCAACAAGGCAAAAACCCCGCTGACCGCAACCAGCATGCCGGTGCCGAAATCAGGCTGCTTCAGGATCAGGAAGGTAGGCACGGCGATCACCGTGGCCGCGATCAACACGGTGGAAAGACGCGGTGGCAGAGGCTCGTGATGCAGGTACCAGGCCATCATCATCGGCAGGCTGAGTTTCATCAGCTCGGACGGCTGGAAATAGAACAGCTTGAGATCGATCCAGTGATTGCCGTGCTTGCCGCTGCCAATGAACAGCACCAGCACCAGCGGCAACAGCGAGGCCAGGTACACGCCCGGTGTCCAGGCCCGCAGGCGCGTCGGCGTCACCCGCGTCAGCGCCCACATCGCCACCAGCCCGACCGCGAAACGCGCGCCCTGCGCAAGCATCAGGCGCATGCCCTGCTCGTCACCACCGGCGCTGTACAGCACGGCCAGACCAATGGTCATCAAGGCACTCAGCGCCACCAGCAGCGGCCAGTCCAGCGTACGAAGGAAATACTGCAGCAAACCCAGCAGCCAGCGCAGGATCTCGCTCATCGCGGCGCGTCCGTGGTGGGTGCCGCAGGCAAGACAGTGGGTGCGGGTGCGGGTGCGGGCGTGGAAGCAGGCGTGGGCGTGGGAGTGGGCGAACCGACCAGGATGCGCACCGACATGCCTGGATCTTCCATCTCTTCTCGTGGCCGCTTGGCAAGCAGCCATGCATCAAGGATTTTCCGTGCGATGGGCGCGGCGGTCGCATTGCCGTAACCACCACCCTCCACCATTACCGCGACCGCGATGGCGGGGTTGTCAGCCGGCGCATAGCCGACGTACAGCGCGCGATGGCGTTTCCAAAGCGGCAGGGATTTCGGATTGACGGCGACGGCGCTGCGGTTGACGACTTGCGCGGTGCCGGTCTTGCCAGCCGAACGGTAAGACGCGCCGCGGAACACACTGGCCGCAGTGCCGATGGAGACGGTCATTTCCATGCCTTCCTGGATCACTCGCACGTGGTCGGCACGGTCGCTGATGCGCAGCGGCGCCGGTTGCGGCAACGGCTCCCACGGCGCGTCGAAGCCGACGCGCTGTTCGGCCACCAGGTGCGGGCGCCGCATTACGCCGCCGTCAGCTATTGCTGCCACGCCGCGCGCCAGTTGCAGCGGGGTCGCTTTCCACAGGCCCTGGCCAATAGCCGAATTGACCAGGTCGCCGGGGTACCAGCGTTCCTTGGCGTATTTGCGCTTGCTTTCCGGCGAGGGCACGATGCCTTCGATTTCGCCCATGAGGTCGATGCCGGTCTTCTGGCCGAAACCGTATTTGGCCATGTATTCGTCGTAGCGCTGCACGCCCATGTCCAGCGCCAGCCGGTAGTAATAGGTGTTGACCGATTCGTAGATCGACTTGCGCGCATCGGTCCAGCCATGGCCGCCGCGATGCGAATCGCCCCATCCGCGCCCGGTCATGCCGGGCAGGCGGAACATGCCGGTGGATAGGACCCGGTCCTCGGGCTTGCGCAGACCGCTGTCCAGGCCAGCCAGGGCGGTCAACGGCTTGATCGTCGAACCCGGCGCGACGCCGCCCAGCACCAGTCGGTTGAACTGAGGACGCGAAGGATTGGTGTTGAGCGCATTGAAGTCGGCGTGGGAAATACCGTTGACGAACAGATTGGGGTCGAAGCTGGGCAGGCTGACCATGGCCAGTACCTCACCGGTGCGTGGATCCAGTGCAACCGCCGAACCTTCCAGGTCGCCGAACGCGGCGACCATGGCGCGCTGCAGGTCTACGTCAACGCTCAACTTCAGGTCGGCACCGGCCTGTGCGGGCACCCGGCCCAAGGTGCGCAGCGCGCGGCCTTCGACATTGGTTTCGACTTTCTCGTAGCCGATCTTGCCGCGCAGCAAGTCCTCGTAGTAGCGCTCGAGGCCACTTTTGCCCATGTGGGTCAGCGCCGCATTGCCTTCGCCCAGCGTGACCAGGTCTTTTTCGTCGATGCGCCCCACGTAACCGATGATGTGCCCGAACAGGTCGCCATAGGGATAACGACGGGTGAGGTAGGGCTCCAGTTCAACACCCGGAAAGCGCCAGCGATCGACGGCGAAGCGTGCCATTTCATCGTCGCTGACCCGCAGCTTGAGGGTGATCGGGCGGAAACCACGCGTCGCCTTGCGCGTCGCCTCGAAACGCTCGATGTCTTCCGGGGACAGGCTGAAGATTCTGCTCAGTCCGCTGATCAACTGCTTGGGATCGCCCACCTTCTCGGGCAGCACGTCCAGGCGGAACGCAGGCACGTTCTCGGCCAGCAGCTTGCCGTTGCGGTCGAAAATGCTGCCGCGCGCCGGGACCACGGGACGCGGTTTGATGCGGTTGGCTTCCGAACGCGTGGCATATTCCGCGTGGTCGATGACCTGCAGCTTGAAGTACCAGCCACCCAGCCCCAGCAGCGCAAGGGTGACCACGACAAAGCCGAGGACGGCACGCCGACGGAACTGCTCGGCTTCCGCATGCGGATTCTTCGACGGTCGCCGTGCAGGACGCATGGCTAGTGCCGCTTGCCCTGGCGCAATGCATCCATCATGACGAACAACGGGGGCCACAACAGCATGCCCAGCACCGGTGCCCACCAGTAGTTCCAGGGCAGGGTCGGTTCACCCAGTAACAGATGCACTGCGCTGCTGACTACGCGGTCATTGAGCAGCAGCACGCCGATGGCCAATGCCTGCTGCGACATCGGGAAGAAGCGCAGACGTGTGCGGAAACGCTGAAGGATGAAGGCCATGATGACCAGCCGCAGCGCTTGCTCACCCAGCAGGCCACCAAACATCAGGTCAGCGATCACGCCGATAACGAAGGCAAAGCCCAGCCCCGCGCTGTCCGGCGCCTCGATCACCCAGTACGCCACGATCAACGCCAGCCAGTACGGGCGCAAGGGTTGCAGCAGGACAGGCAGCGGCAGCAGGCCCAACAGCAGCGC
>JBDTZK010000347.1:0-3401 GCA_040005195.1 Pseudoxanthomonas sp. | reverse complement strand
CAACGCCTGCCGATGCACGCCAGGGGGTGGTGAACTATTACGCTGCGATCAATGCACGCGCGTACAGGAAAGCCTATGGCGCATGGAGCGAAGAAGGCGCTGCCAGTGGACAAAGCTACGAGCATTTCAGTGGCGGATACGCTAATACAGAATCGGTAGAGGCGACCGTGGGCGAGGCTTTCGATGAAGAAGGTGCTGCGGGTTCGCGTTACATCACCGTTCCCGTCGAACTGGTGGCGAAACAGTACAACGGCACCACACGCAGCTACCGGGGCCGGTTCACCTTGCGTGCGGTCATGGCGGATGGTGCGACTGAGCAGCAACGTCGCTGGCACCTGGCCTCGGCGGAAATGCAGAGAATGCCCTGACCGGCCACCTGTGGATTACAGGCAAGGCATTGGCGTCGGCTTTCCGGCAAGTACGTTCTTTTAATCAAAGCTCGAAGCGGTAAGACAGCTTAACCAGCAGTTGCTCGTCGTCGCGCAGATCGAAACTGTCGCCCAACAACTGACCGGTGCCTTCGGCATAGTCTTCCTCGCGGTACCCGCCCCGCCCGTATACGACGTACAGATAGGACAGCGGCGCAAGCTCGTACCGGTACCGGATCTGGAAGCCCAGGTTCTTCACGCTGAAATCGTCCACCTTGTCGGCGCTGGCGATGGCATTTCCATTTCCGTCCACGGTATATGTCTGGCGCATCTCCGCATCCAGCGCGATCGCCTGCAGCTTGACCCGTAACTCCTGCTTGCTGCCGATATTCCAGTCCAGCCCGGCGTTGAGATGGACCTCACGTCCTTCATAGCTGCCCAGCAGATTGCGGTCTCGGTTCCACACCAGCCAGTCCGGCGTATGGTCGGCATACGCCCCGACGACCAGGCTGAATGCGTCGCTTATGAAATAAGTGGGTTCGTAAAAGAGGCCGTAGCCGATCTTGGAATTGCCGGCCAAGCCACTGCTCTGTAACTGCATTTCCAGACTGTGCGCCCAGTTACCTTTGCGCGGCCGCTTGTACTCGAAGAATGAATTGAAGTTACCCGGCCGTTTCACCGGGCCATTTCCACGGGTGACCAGGTCGTCGACACCGGGGCCGTTGATGTTGATTTGCGCGTACTCGTAGCTGCCATTACGCAGGCGTCCCTCGCGGCTGACCCGGAACTGGTCGTTGAGCTTTTCGCCGTGATCGTTATGGCTGCTGCTGGCTCGCCAGCGCCATTCCTTGGAGGAATAGCGCGATTCCGCCGGCTGATCGGCGAAGCGCTTGCGCACTTCCCAATGCAGGTAATTGGTGCTGTTGCGTGACAGGTAACCGGCATCGTTGATCTCCAGGTCGTTACCGAAATGCATCGCGATCCACTGCTGGCGCCAGCCATCGTCCATCTGGTAATCGGCCCAGAGAGTCGCGCCGAGATCGCGGGTGGTGTCGCCGGCCTCATCGATCTGGCTGCCGAACACGCGCGTCTGCACGTTCCAGCGTGCGTTAGGCCGCCAATTGTGGTCCACGCCGAGCACTGTGGCTTCACGGTCCAGATACGGCCGGTCCACCCGGGTCAGCATCAGCCCGAGGTTCTGGTCTCCGAAATCGCGCACCAGTCGCAGGGCGCCGAAGGAGCGGCCTACGTCGTTCGCCTCGTCGGCGAAGAACAACCCGTAATTGGTGTCGCCGATGCTGCCATTGACCTTGATCGCCGCAGTGATGTCGCCCGAGCCGTTGCCGTCGTCGGCGGGGCCGCCTATCCGACGGGTATAGATCAACTGGCTGAAATCGGAAGGCGTGGTGTATTCGAACAGGCCCTGATTCTCAGTGAAGAACGATCGTTTGTCGCTTACGAAAGTTTCGGTGGCGTCGAAGTTGACCACCAGGTCGTCGCTTTCCACTTGGCCGAAATCCGGATTGATCGTTGCCGTCATCTGGAACTGTCCGTTGGGCTTCCAGAAAATGTCTGCACCCCCATCCAGGTCGCTGCCGCCGCGCACGTTGTCATACAGGCCGGACACATAAGGCGTCACGGTCAGCAGTGACTGGTTGTACAACGGCATTTCCACCGCAGTGAAATCGGACATGAAACGCGGCAGCTCGAAACTGGCGGCAGGCCACGCCGAACGCTCACCTGTGGACCCGATCACGCGGTCCAGATAGATCTTGAGCGTGCGCGTGTCGCCGCTGGGCTTGCGCATGGGCGCGATGTACCAGGGAATCAGTATTTCCACCGACCAGCTGTCGTCAGCTTCGCTGACCGCGTGCCGCCAGTTGCCATCCCAGTCGTCGTTGAAGTTATTCTGGTTGCTGATCACCGCATCAGCGATGCCATCGGTGGAAGACACGGCGAAGCTGTAACCCGTGCGGCCGTCGCCGTCGAAGTCCACCATCAGGTTTACCCGATCAACCTGTTCGTCGAAATCGCGCTGCACGCGCTGGCGGTTGCGTGGCACGCCGGCGGGCTGGGTGTTGCGGAAAGCCACCGCCAAGCCCTCCGGTGTGGCCAGGATCCAGGCTTCGGTGGGCTGCGATCCGGCTGCCCGGGTCAGCGGTTGCGTCATGCGGAAATCATCGACGTGGCGCGCGCCGGCCCACTCGCGGGGATCTATTTTTCCGTCAACTTCCACCGCCATGGCCGGCATCGCCCATGCCAACAGCCCCCATGCCAGCAGCCCCAGTATTATCACTTTGCGCATCGAATCCTCCTGTCGATGCGCATGGTAGAGCGGCGTCCCTTGCCTGGCCCCTACCATTGGTCATTGCAACCTTTTCCCCCAGTACTGCATCACGTTGCAGGAAGTCACGCCGTCGCATCGTGAGTGACGAAGGTATTCTCGCCTTCAGGAAGCTGCAACCACTCCGGATGCGAAAGCGCGCGTTTGATGTCAGCCACCCCTGACTGCCAGTGTTCGCGCATGGCCACGCGCCCGAACTGGTAGTCCTTGAAATGCCCGAAACGCGCACGGTCGCGATAGATGAGATGGATCAGGCTGTAACGACTGCTGCAGGCCAGCTTCGCGGCGCGCCTGCACCACGGATTGCTTTCGCGCACATCTGGCGGGATTTCCTCAAGCAACTCACGCAATAGCCGGCGATAGTGCTGATCCACGCGCTGCATGTCGGTGATCGTGCGGGTGCGACTGGAATACTGGATTTCCTTGCCACGCTCGCTCACGTCCAGCAGGTTCTGCGGCACCTCGCCACGCGCATTCCACAGGTCCACCTGGAAGATGACCGAATCCTGCCGCGGCTCGCTGTCGAACACCTGCGACAGCGGCGTGTTGGACACCAGCCCGCCATCCCAGAAATAACGTCCGTCTATTTCCACGGCAGGGAACGCGGGCGGCAATGCGCCCGAAGCGAGGATATGCCGCGCATCCAGGCGCATGTGTGCGTTGTCGAAATATTCCAGGTTGCCACTGGC
>JBDTZK010000020.1:0-11529 GCA_040005195.1 Pseudoxanthomonas sp. | reverse complement strand
CAGATCCAGACCAAGTTCCGCGACGAGATCCGCCCGCGTTTCGGCGTGATGCGCGCGCGCGAGTTTCTGATGAAGGATGCGTATTCGTTCCACCTGGCCGACGAAGGCCTGGTCGCCGAGTACAACAACATGCACGCCACTTACACGCGCATCTTCACGCGCCTGGGCCTGGACTTCCGCGCGGTACTGGCCGATTCGGGCGCCATCGGCGGCGATGCCTCACAGGAATTCCACGTACTCGCCGATTCCGGCGAAGACGCGATCGCGTTCTCCACCGGCTCGGACTACGCGGCCAACCTGGAAACCGCGCAGGCCGCGCTGCCAGCTTCGCGCGGCAATGCCAGCGAAGCGCAACGCAAAGTGGAAACACCGACGCAGAAGACCTGCGAGGAAGTGGCCGCGTTGCTGGGCATCTCTTTGCAGCGGACAGTGAAATCCGTGGCCGTGATGAGCATGAATTTGATCGAAGGAAACGCCACTGAAAGGTTCGTCTTAGCCCTGGTGCGCGGCGACCACGCCATCAACGAGATCAAACTGGGCAAGGTGGCCGGGCTCGCCGACTACCGCATGGCCACTGAAGCGGAAATCCTGGAACACCTGGGCAGCGAACCCGGCTTCCTGGGCCCGATCAACGCAAAGAAAACGATCCGGGTAGTGGCAGACCGCGAAGTCGCGGCGCTGGCGGATTTCGTGGTCGGCGCCAACGAGCCCGGCTTCCACATTGCCGGTGTCAACTGGGGCCGTGACCTGCCCGAACCCGAGACCATCGCCGACATCCGCAACGTGGTCGCCGGTGATCGCGCGCAGGATGGCGGCGAACTGCGCATCGCGCGTGGCATCGAGGTCGGCCATGTGTTCCAGCTCGGCCGCAAGTACGCCGAAGCGATGGGCGCCACCGTGCTGGATGAAAACGGCAAGGCCACTGTCCTGAGCATGGGCTGCTATGGCATTGGCGTGTCACGGATAGTCGCGGCGGCCATTGAACAGAACCACGATGCCGCCGGCATCATCTGGCCCCAGCCGATGGCACCTTGGGCCGTGGCCATCTGCACCATCAACCCGAAGAACGACGCAGCCGTCAGTGACGCGGCGCAGCAGTTATTCGACACACTGCAGGCCGCCGGCATCGATGCGGTGATGGACGACCGCGGCCTGCGCCCCGGGCAGATGTTCGCCGACGTCGAACTGATCGGCATTCCGCACCGTGTGGTGATTTCCGAACGCGGCCTGGCTGCCGGTACCTTCGAATACCGCGCGCGGCGCGCGAGCGAGGCCGAGAATCTCGGACGTGATGAGCTGCTGGCCAAGTTGATCGGATAATCCGCCGCACGACCCATCCGATCTGCCAGAAAACATACCGACAGAACCCTTCCCCCGCCCGCGGGGGAAGGTGCCGAAGGCGGATGGGGGCGCTCCAGGCGTCCAGATTCAAGATAGAAACATCAAGATAAAAGTATCAAGACCGAAGCAAAAGCATTTCCGGCTTTGCGCACGCAACTTGGCCAAACCGAAAGAACCCTGGTCTGATTAACCGCTCAGAGAAGCATTAGAGATTCTTGCGTGCCGGCAACAGCAGATTTCCGAACAACAGTCCCGCGACCAGCGCCATCACGATGTTCACCACCGCCATCAGCGCCGTGTTCCCCACCATCACGTCTTGCTGCTGCATCAGGGTGATGACCCCGCGCAGGCTGTTGCTGCCGGGTACCAGCATGATGATGCCGGGCACGCGGATGATTGCGCCGGGCTTGTTGGCCCAGCGCGCGAACAGGTTGCCCGCCGCGGTCATGCTGAGCGCGGACAGAAAGATGCCGACCGGGCTGCCCCATGCCTCACCGGCAAAACGCGAAATCAGGTAGCCGCTGATGGCGGCGGCCATCACCCAGCCGTAGTCCCGACGATGCGCCTTGAACAACACGGCAAACGCATAGGCCGCCAGCACCAGCGACACCCATTCCATCCAGTCCGGCTGCGGCCGACCCGCACGCACTACGGCCTCCACACCCAGCAATTCGGTCAATTTCAGGGCAATCATGCTGCCCACGGTCAGCTTGAGAATAGTCGCGATGGCGCCGGCGAAGCGCGCCGTGCCCGAGACCAGATGCTGGCTGGTCAGCTCGTTGACCGCATTGGTCAGGGTCATGCCGGGCAGCAGCACCACCAGCGACGCAATGATCACGCTGTTGAGGTTCAACGGCTGGATGAAGTTGGAGACCAGTACCGCCACGATGCCGGCCATCAAAGCCGAGACTGCATCACTGGCTTCTTTCAGGCGTGGCCGCTTTTCATTCAACACCGACTGCACGCCGATCAGCAGGCCAATCACCGTCGCGGTGGCAATATCCACCCAAGGCAGGCGCCACAGCCCGGCCACCGCGCCCGATGCCAGGGCAAACGCCAGCAACTGGGTCGCGCGCCAGCGCAGGCCGGGCTTGCGGTCCAGTCCACGCAAGGCGGTGTGTCCCTGGGCGATGCTCATGGCGCCACCCGCCACCGCTTCAGCGATACGGTCCGATTCACTCAATTTGTAAAGATCGTTGTCGCCCGGTGCCAGCCGGATCACGCGCGTCGTATCGCTGGCGCCCAGCGGCCGCGAAGGATCGCTGAAGCTGAGGATCAGGCCCGTCGGGCTGGACCAGGGCTCGCAATCCAGTCCAAGCCGCGTGGACAGAGCGACCACCGCACCTTCCAAGCGCTGCGCCGTCGTGCCGTACGTATGCAGACGGGTAGCGGTTTCGCACACGAATGCGATCCGCTGCGCGTAGGTGGCATTGGCTGTGGTGACCTGCGACATGACGCTAGTTTAGGGCCTGTGGCGAAACCCGGCGCACCACACGTGGCCATTTCTAGCGCCGGTCCACATGGATACTCACTTCCGGAGGGATAGGTAGACTGTATGCTGACCGGACGAGCGATATGACCCAGACCGACGCCCGCCCCTGCTTTGCACCTGACGATGCCGATCCCTCGCGGGTACGGTTGGCAGGACAGTGGACGCTGGCCACGGCGCTGCAAGTGGCCGATCGCCTGCGTGAGCTGCCGCCGGAAACCAGGACGATCGACGCAACCGGTATCGAACGCATCGATTCTGCAGGCGTGCTGCAACTGCTGCGCCATGCCGCTCGCAACCACATTCCCCCGGAAGACATGCACTTCCGTGACGAACACCAGGCGCTGGTGTCCACCATCGAAGACGTGTCCGATGACCGCCCGAAGAAGAAGCGCGACTACGGCTTCGTCGCTGCGCTGGCAAGACTCGGGTTCCAGGTGCAGGACAACGCCAAGGAAATAGTCGCGCTGGTCAGCTTCGCCGGCGAAAACCTGGTGAAGATGTTCCGCACGCTCAAGGAACCCCGACGCCTGCGCGTCACCGCCACGGTCCATCACATGGAACAGGTGGGACTGGATGCAGTGCCGCTGGTGATTCTGTTGTCTTATCTGGTTGGCGCGGTCATCGCCTTCCTCGGCTCGACCATCCTTCGCGACTTCGGCGCGGAGATCTACGTGGTGGAACTGGTCAGCATCGCCTTTCTGCGCGAGTTCGCCGTATTGCTGACCGCCATCGTGCTGGCCGGGCGCACCGCCAGCGCCTTCACCGCACAGATCGGCGCGATGCAGAGCCGCGAAGAAATCGACGCAATGCGTACATTGGGCCTGGACCCGATCGACCTGCTGGTGATCCCGCGCGTGCTGGCGTTACTGATTACCCTGCCGCTGCTGACCTTCATCGGGATGATGGCGGGCCTGGCCGGAGGCATCACCGTCGGTGCATTCGACCTGGGCATCCCGCCACAGATGTACCTGTCGCGCATGCACGACACGCTGGAGATGCGCCATTTCTTCGTGGGCATGTCCAAGGCGCCGATCTTCGCGCTGATCATCGGCCTGATCGGCTGCCTGGAAGGCCTGCAGGTGGAAGGCACCGCACAGTCGGTCGGCGAGCGCACGACCTCCAGCGTGGTACAGACGATTTCACTGGTGATCATCCTCGACGCCATCGCGGCGTTGTGGTTCATGAAGATGGGCTGGTAACCATGTCTACCACTCAAGCGCCATCTGGCGATCCGCGTGAGCACATGCACGGCACCTCACCCATCATCCGCGTGCGTGGACTGGTGAACACCTTCGGCGAGCAGGTCGTGCATGACGGCTTGGACCTGGATGTGGTGCCCGGCGAAATCCTTGGCGTGGTCGGTGGTTCCGGCACCGGCAAATCGGTATTGATGCGTTCGATCCTGGGCCTGCGCATTCCTGATGCGGGCGAGATCGAAGTGCTGGGCACCGACGCCCGATCCAAACGCCCGCAGGATCGCCTGCACATCGAGCGCAACACGGGCGTACTGTTCCAGGATGGCGCGCTGTTCTCGTCGCTGACCGTCGGCGAAAACGTGCAAGTTCCGCTGAAGGAACACCACGGTGAACTGCCGGACAGGTGGCACTACTAACTGGCGCTGCTGAAAGTGAAGCTGGCTGGCCTGCCCGCAGATGCGCAGGATAAATTACCTTCGCAATTGTCGGGTGGCATGCGAAAGCGCGCCGGCCTGGCACGCGCACTGGCGCTGGACCCGCCGCTGCTGTTCCTGGACGAACCCACCGCCGGCCTGGACCCTATCGGCGCGGCGGCATTCGACCGGCTGATCCGTACCCTGCAGCAGGCATTGGGGCTGACGGTGTTCCTCATCACCCATGATCTGGACACGCTGTACGCTATCTGCGATCGGGTGGCGGTGCTGGCTGATCGCAAGGTCCTGATCAATGCGCCGATCGGAGAGGTCGAGAAACTCGACCATCCGTGGGTGCAGGAGTATTTCCACGGCCCACGTGCGCGCGCGGCACGCGAATGGCGTGAGGCGTACCAGGAAAAAACCAGAGTCAAAGACGAGGCGAATTGATCCATGGAAACCAAAGCCAATTACGTCCTCATCGGCGCCTTCACCATCATCATCGCTGCGGCGTTGCTGCTGTTCGGCCTGTGGGCGGCGAAATATTCTTCTGAACGCAGCTGGCAGGAATACCAGATCGTGTTCCGCGAAGCAGTCACCGGCCTGTCGGTCGGTAGTCCGGTGCAGTACAACGGCATCGCGGTCGGCTCCATCACCAAGCTCTCGCTGGCGCCAAACGATCCGCGCCAGGTCATCGCGCGCATCCGGCTGGAATCCAACACGCCGGTCAAGACCGATACCCGCGCGAAACTGGCGATCACCAGCCTGACCGGGCCCGCCATCATCCAGCTCAGCGGTGGAACGCCGCAGGCGCCGTCCCTGACCTCGGTGGATACGCGTGAGGCGCCGGTGATACAGACCGCGCCTTCGGCACTGCAGAACATTGCTGACACCGCCAATCGCATCGTCGAGCGTCTTGACCAGGTACTGAGCGACCAGAACGTCGCGCGCATCGGCGCCACTTTGCAAAACCTGGAAACCATCAGCGGTTCGATGGCCAATCGCGATGAAGGGCTGCAGTCGCTGATTGCCAGCGCACGCGACGCGGCCACCAACCTGGATCGGACCCTGGACACCACCAATGGCACCATCCAGCGACTGGATCGGAACCTGGTGCAGCAGCTGCCGCCCATATTGGAAAAACTCGATAGCACGTTGTCGAAACTCGACAAGGCAGCCGGCAATGCCGATGCGATCCTGGGCGAGAACCGGTCGGCCATCAACAGCTTCGCCAACGATGGACTGGGGCAACTGGCACCGACCTTGACTGAACTACGCAGCCTGATCCGCGACTTGCGCCAGGTCAGCGACCGTCTGGAAGGCAATCCCGCGCGCTACCTGCTGGGTCGCGATGCACCCAAGGAGTTCGAACCAAAATGAAATCCATGCGCTCCGACACGCTTCGTTTCCCGGCCATTGTGTGCTCATTGGTATTGCTCGCCGGCTGTTCGGTGCTGGGCAGCAAGCAGCGTGATCCGGTCACGATCTACGCGCCGCAGGTCACGATTGTCCCGGACCCTTCCTGGCCGTCGGTCACCTGGCAGCTGGTGGTGACCAAACCCACGGCCGCGCGCGTGGTCGACAGTCCGCGCATCGCAGTGCGCCCGGTGCCGGGAGAGCTGCAGGTCTACAAGAGCGTGACCTGGTCGCAGCCGTCCACCGACCTGGTCGAAACCACCGTACTGCGCGCCCTGGAGGACTCGGGAAAAATTCCCGCCGTCGCCCGCAGCGGCAGCGGCATCCGCGCTGATTACAAACTGGTCATGGACCTGCGCCGGTTTGAATCCGATTACGCCGGCAACGCGGTGCCTTCGGCCACCATCGAACTGACGGCCAAGCTCCTGCACGCCAGCGACCAGCGCATCGTCGCCTCGCGCACATTCCTGCAGGTGCAGCCTTCGACCGGCATAGAAGTAGCGCAGGTCGCCACTGCCTTCGACCAGGCGCTGGAGAAGCTGGGCGGCGATCTTGTGGGCTGGGTGTTGACGACGGGTGAAGCGGACGCGCGCACCAAGCGCTGAAGAGGTGATTCAGGCCAGGATGTGGCGGAACGTCAGGTTGATGCGTTCGGTGATCGGCCGCAACGTGCGCGGCAAAGCGTGGCGGTAGTTGACCTGCGTATCACCCCGCATCACCAGCAGGCTGCCATGGGGTAATTCCAGCGTCAGCTTTCGTGTTTTGTCATGCCGATGCTTCAACACGAAGCGCCGCGTCGCCCCCAGACTGAGCGAAGCAATCACCGGCTGCACGCCCAATGTTTTTTCATTGTCGCTGTGCCAGCCCATATAGTCGCGACCATCGCGATAGCGGTTGGCCAGCACGCTGTTGAAATCGGCATCCAGTTCCTGCGCCAGTCGTTCGCGCACTTCTTTCAACGCAGTGGGCCAGGGCTGTGGCTGGAAACGGGCGCCTGAATACGTGTAAGCCGTGCCCTCATCGCCTATCCAGCTGCTCAGCCGCGGTGAATCCACTTCACGCCCGAACATGCTGATACGGTGGGTTTCCCACTCGATCACGTCGCGCAGCACGCCAAACAAGGTATCGGCCTGCGCTTCAGGCAGCCAATCAGGCAAGAACCAGAGCTCCGCACCCGGCATGTCCAGCGCGTTGCCATTCGTTGCGAAGTTGCCGATGACGGACATGCCGCCATGTTGGCCGATTTGCCCCTTCACCCGCAAACACCGAAAATAGCCCCAGCCACAAGCCAACCCCCAGGAAATCCGATGACCGATGCAGAACGCGATGTGATGGAGTACGACGTCGTGACTGTCGGCGCAGGCCCCGCCGGCCTGTCGTTTGCGATTCGGCTGAAGCAACTCGACCCCGACATCAGCGTTTGCGTCATCGAGAAATCCAGCACCATCGGCGCGCATATCCTGTCCGGTGCCGTGATCGAGCCCGGCCCACTGGATGAGCTGCTGCCCGGCTGGCGTGATGCGCCGCCGCCGATCTGCGTGGCCGCGAAGGAAGACGAGTTCTGGTATCTGAATAAAACAGGTGGGCGCAGGTTTCCGTTCGTTCCACCAGGCATGAACAACCACGGCAATTTCATCGTCAGCCTTGGGGCCATGTGTGCGTGGCTGGCGCCGCAGGCCGAAGCGCTGGGCGTGGAAATCTATCCGGGCTTCGCGGCTGCCGAAACCCTGCATGACGAGAGTGGGAAAGTCATCGGCGTGCGCATCGGCGACATGGGCGTGGCCAAGGATGGTTCACACAAGCCCGGCTATACCGCAGGCATCGACATCCACGCCAAAGTCACGGTGCTGGCCGAAGGCGCCCGCGGACATCTCACCAAGCGCCTGGTCAAGCAGTTCGCGCTGGACCGGGACAGCGATCCGCAGGGCTATTCCATTGGCATCAAGGAACTCTGGCAGGTACCCGATGGCCGCGTGTCACCGGGCAAGATCGTGCACACGGTGGGTTGGCCTGCCGACAGCCACACCTATGGCGGCAGCTTCCTGTATCACCTTGAAAACAACCAGATCGCACTGGGTTATGTCAGCGGCCTGGATTACAAGGATCCGGAATACAAACCCTGGGAAGCCTTCCAGCAATGGAAAAACCATCCGCTGATCGCGCCCTTGCTGGAGGGCGGAACGATTCTTTCCGCAGGCGCGCGCGCCATCGTCACCGGCGGCTGGCAGTCGTTGCCGAAAGTGGAAATGCCAGGCGCCCTGCTGATCGGTGACACCGCCGGCCTGCTCAACGTGCCCAAGATCAAAGGCACGCACCAGGCAATCCGCAGCGGCATGCTGGCCGCCGAACACCTGGCGCAGTCGCTTGAACAGGGCTCGCTGGATCCGGTTGGTTTCGACGCGAAGCTGCGCGCCTCCGATGCAATGAAGGAACTACGTGGGGTACGAAACATCAAACCCGGCTTCAAGAAAGGCTTCTGGTTTGGCATGTTGAATGCAGCCTGGGAGACCGTGACCGGCGGCCTCTCGCCGTGGACGCTGAAGGTCAAACCGGACTGGTCCTCGCTGGACAAGATCGGCGAGTACGAAGCACCCAAGCGTGATTACGTACAACGTACCCTCGCCCCGCGCGACCGGCTGCAGGGCGTGTACTACGCCGCGACCGAACATGACGAAGACCAGCCCGTGCACCTGAAGGTCGCCGACACCTCGATCTGCATCGGCAAATGCGCAGAGGAATACGACAACCCCTGCACCCGCTTCTGCCCCGTCAACGTCTACGAAATCGTGTCGGAAACAAGTGCCGACGGAAGCCAGAGCAAACGCCTGCAGATCAACGCCGCCAACTGCGTGCACTGCAAGACCTGCGACATCAAGGACCCCTACGAAATCATCACCTGGGTAACCCCAGAAGGTGGCTCGGGGCCGAACTATCAGAATCTTTGAGCATTCGCCTAGCCTCACGAATTGAAAACAGGCATGACAGAAATCACAAACGCCACAGATCTAACCTGTAGCGTTTGCAAAAAATGAATTGGCGTTCCTATCTGAACTTACGCATCAAGCGAGCCTGGCGCAAGCCCTTCTAGCTATCCTTGATTCATTGCCAAACATGAATTCGAATGCTCATCACTCTATTTTGCTAGCTACCCGAAGCAGGCACAACGATCCAAGCCTGAGCTGCCACGGTAGAAACGCTCTGAGTGGTGCTTGAATCGGCAGATAGCCAGATACTGTTTGCGCCGGTCGAATTGTTTCTCCACAAAATATCTGCCTTCCCATCCCCATTAAAGTCTGCCACTTGGGCAGCCTTCCAAGTTGTGGACGCAAGGGAGGCAACGGTCCGGAGAGTGGCCGAATTCCCCGCGAGCCAGATTTGGTTGCGGCCATCGGATGAATTGCGCCACAGGATGTCAGAACGGCCATCACCATTAAAATCGCCTACGCCAGCAACTTTCCAGCTTTGCAACGCAATTGTCGTTACAACCAGAGGCGTAGCCGAGTTACCTGACAACCAAGCGGTGTTCCTTCCTGTTGCTGTGTCACGCCACAAGATGTCGGAACGGCCATCCCCGTTGAAATCACCCACGCCAGCAACTTTCCAGCTTTGTGGTGAAACAGTCGCCGTGGCCTGAAGCGTAGCCGAATTGCCGGACAACCAAGTCGAGTTTCGCCCACTCGTTGAGTCGCGCCAGAGGATGTCGGAACGACCATCGCCGTTGAAATCGCCCAAACCCACTACTTTCCAGTTCAGTGGAACCGTCGTGGCCACCTGACCAGTTGCCGAATTTCCAGACAACCAGATTGAATTTCGCCCGGTTGCATTGTCGCGCCACAAGAGATCAGAAGGGCCATCTCCATTAAAGTCTCCGATACCCACCACCTGCCAGCTTTGCGCTGGCACCACGGTGGCTGCCCTCAGGCTGGCAGAGTTTCCGGCCAGCCAGATTTGGTTGCGGCCATCTGCAGAATTTCGCCAAACCATATCAGAGCGACCATCCCCATCGAAATCGCTGTAGACGCCCTGGAATGGCACAACTCTCGCACGGAATGTGGCAACCACAGGGATTGTCTGATTGAGGCTGCGCGCGTTGTCAGTGTTGTTTGCAACACCACATGAAAGGTTTCCTGCCGGACCGCACTTCAGAACAAGAGGATTCGAGAACGTACGATAGAAATTCTGGTTGTTCTCGCCATACGCCATGATCGTATAGAAGTTGCCTGCAGAAGCAGCTGTCTTCATGCCGAAGGAGTACGGATAACGTCCGTATAGCAACGCGCCGGTGGTGGACTTGGAATTATCACGGTCATGGGCTGAGCCCATCAGGTGGCTCAATTCATGCACCAATGTTTCTTCAGCGCAGAAATAGCTGTTGCCGTCGGTGCCGCGGTCATTGCCGTCACTGACCACCGCAAAACCGAAATCATCATCGGTCGCGGGATTGATCGCCACCTGTCCTGCCCCATTAAGCCACGCAATGCCACATCCGTCGTTTTCCGGCGTCTGGAATTTGCGCACGAGCACGACGAGATCGGCGCCGAACTGTTCACGGGCAGTACGGATTGGCGCCAGACTCGCAGGCACGGCAATCGCGGCCTCGTTCCTGACCCCGGTCAGCTCTTCCAGGGCGGCTTGGTTGGTGGTGGTGTCGGTGTAATTCACTTTGACCGCACTGACCAGGCGCAGCGCGCCTGTGATCAGGCTGTTCTCGAACGACTGATTGCCGACCGCGATGAGAAAGGTCAAGCGGGTGACCGCCGCAGAATCACTCCCTTGGGCAGTGGCAAAACCTTGCGTGTAACCAATGGCAACGTCAACCGTACTGGCGGCGCCACTCGCTTTGGCGGAAACCGCAGACTGGCTCACTTGTGCCTTCGATGCCATCAGCCCGGCACGCAGAGCCATTGCAGGCGGCACCATCATGTCGGTTGCGGCCGTATTGGGATTCTTGACCTTCGACAGGTCGGTTTGCACCGCATACAGAGCGCCAGCGCGCGTCTGCAGGCTGAGTGGCGCGCCGGAGCGCTGCGGAATCGAACCATAAACCGCCTTCTCGCCAAATGTCAGGATTGCTTCCTGCTTCTGGTCGCCGCCTACAACCCGACCAATCCAGGTCCAGTTGCCATCGGCCTGTTCTTCATGGCGTTCGTACTTCAGCTTTACCTGCGAACCATCGGGGGAGGGAATCGTCATCTCCCCGGTCACGACCGCCTTGAGTGCGTGGGCCTCACTGATGGCGACCGGGTACCACGTGTAGGCGCCCTCCTGCTTGGTCGCGACACCCTTGTTCTTGTATTCAAGCAGTTCTCCGCGATCCGGCGCACTGGCGATGGACTGCATGGAACTACGATCAAGCTGCACGCTGGGCAGCTTTTGCCCATGGCGCTGTAACGGCCCTTTGCCGACATCCCTGCCCATCTGCGCATCGGGGGCTTCTGCACTGCAGCCAGCCAGACAGACCAAAAGGGCGCACGCGCCGACTCGAAAATTCATGTGAATCCTTAAAGAAAACGCGATTGAAAAATGCCCCTGATGGGAGACTATAACCCGCGCTTGTTGCTCACAATAGTGAGTAGTGTCGCGGTTATTCGATACATTTTGGCCGTATACAGGTTGGTTATACGTATTAAGGCCACCCCCGGATGCATTCAACTCAAGTGAATGCCACCCC
>JBDTZK010000346.1:0-3418 GCA_040005195.1 Pseudoxanthomonas sp. | reverse complement strand
CGCAGGAGTCCGTTGCGGTCGCGCCAAGTTCCACGTAAAGGCTATGACATTCGATCGTCTGCGGGTCGGGCCCTTGCAGCGCCAGACTGGGCGGAACCGTATCCACAACGTTAACCGTGCGGATCACTTCTGTGGTGGAAATGCTGCAACTGTCCTGCGCGCCGGAAACACGGAAGCACGTGAACAGGGGCAGCAGCGGCGTCCACTCGGTGGAGGTATGCGCACGCAATAGTGTGGAGTCGACCCTGCAGTTCGCCGACCAGTCCGTATCTGCCGCAAGGGCCGAGGGCCGCTATCGCACGCGACAGCCATAAAACCACCCTACCCCCGGAGCCGGATCAAGGCTAGGATCGTGGTTCCCCAGCCATGTCGGAATGCAGATGCCCCGTCGCCACATCGCCACCCTCGTACTGCTTGTGCTCATGAATAACGTACTTGCAGCAGGCAACCCCCCCCAGGCACGGAAACTTGCGCAGGAAGCCTTGATCGTTGATACGCATATCGACGCGCCCACCGGACTGGTGGCGGAATGGCATGATCTGGGGCAACGCACGCCGAGCCGCGAGTTCGATTACCCACGCGCCCGCGAAGGCGGCCTGGACGTGGCCTTCATGTCCATCTACACCTCGCCCGACGAAGACGAGGCCGGCAAAGCGCGTCAGATCGCCCATCTGCAGATTGATGCGGTCGAGGCCATGGTTGGCCGGCACCCCGACAAATTCGCGCTTCTAAGCTCACCCGCAGACATTGACCGGCTGCGCGCGAACAATCACGTGCTACTGGCATTGGGCATGGAAAACGGCGCCCCCCTGGGCGATGACCTGGCGCAACTGGCGCAATTCCATGCACGCGGCGTGCGCTATATCACGCTCGCCCACAGCGCCAGCAACCGGATCAGTGATTCGTCCTACAGCCGCATCCATCAATGGCAAGGCTTGAGCCCGTTCGGCAAGCGCGTGGTCGCGGAAATGAATCGCCTGGGGATGATGGTCGACGTTTCCCACCTGTCCGATGCAGCAACCCAGCAGGCGGTGGAGCTGAGCCGCGTGCCGGTCATCGCCAGCCACTCGGGATTGCGTCACTTCACGCCCGGCTTCGAGCGCAACCTGAGCGACGAACTAGCCAAGGCGATTGCTGCCAAAGGCGGCGTGGTTCAACTGACCTTCGGCATCGGATTCGTGAACCGCCAGGCCGCCGATGACTTGCAGGCTTACTTCAGCGCCGAGGCGGCACTCGACGCGCGCAATGCGACCGCGCGTGCGGCCGGCAACCCAATCGAAGATCCCGCTGCGTTCGACGAGGAATGGCAGCGCAACCATCCGGTCCCGGCCACTCCCATAGATGCAGTACTCGATCAGATCGACTATGCGGTGAAACTCATCGGCATCGACCATGTGGGGCTGGGTTCTGATTTCGATGGCGTCTCCGGCAATCTACCCGAGGGCCTGCGCAGCGTAGCCGACTATCCCAATCTGATCGCGGGCTTGCAGGCGCGCGGCTACAAAGACGATGACCTGAAGAAAATCCTGGGTGGCAACCTGCTGCGGGTGTGGGCAGCGGTGGAAGCTGGCAGCGAACAACCCAGGCGGTGAATCAAACCCGCTTGTAGCTCTGCCGGCTGCGATCCGCACGAATCAATATTCGAGAAAAGTGCTCCGGCGCTGCCACTGTCGCAGCCAGCGCCACCTCTGCGACAACTAGCGGCGCGCGGCAGTGCGCCGCTGATCATGCCGTGCGCAGGTGCATCCGGGTTTTGCAGATTTCGGGCGCCTGGACGCTTGGCGGGCGAAGGATCATCGCCCGCACTTGTCTCGCTTCGTTGCCACCTCGGAACCGCAGAATGAGCTGACTCAGCGACCCGCCAAAGCGCGGGTCTGCTCAAGCTCGACTCGCAGGGTGGACGCAAGTTGGTCACGGGTCACTTCGAACTGCTGCTCGCGCGCCAGGTCCTTGACCGTGACCACGCCACGCGCAAGCTCGTCCTCGCCCGCCAGCACCACGAATCGAATTCCGGCACGCGACGCATACTGGAACTGCTTGCCCAGTTTCTTGGGCTCCATCTGTACTTCGGTATTGATGCCGCCCACGCGCAATCGCCTGGCGATGTCCAGCGATTCGGTCAGCTGGTTGTCTTCCATCAACGCCACCATCGCCTGCACCGAGCTTTCGTCCACGCCAGCCACCAGGCCTGCTTCGCGCAACTGCCAGAACAGGCGCGTGAGTCCGATTGAAATACCCACGCCCGGCAGCTTCGACTTGGTGTAATGGCTCGCCAAGTCCTCATAGCGCCCGCCCGAACAGATGGAACCGATCTGCGGATAACCATCCAACTGGGTTTCGTACACAGTGCCGGTGTAGTAATCCAGGCCGCGGGCGATGGACAGATTCAGGCAGTAATCGCTTTCGGGCACGCCGAGCGCATGCACCAGTGCCAGTACCTCGCGCAGTTCCGCGATGCCCTCATTGAAGGTGTCACTGCCCTGCCCCAACGCATCAAGCTGGGCGATTGCGTCGTCATGGCTGGTTGAGCGCACCGCCACGAAGTCCAGGATCTTGCGCACCGTGTCGGCAGCAAGCCCGAAACCCTCACCCGTCAACGTGTCACGCACGTAATCGGCGCCGCGCTTGTCCAGCTTGTCGACCTCGCGCAATACGTCCATCTGCTGGTTGCCATCGGCAACACCCAGACCTTCGAAGAAACCGCGCATCAACTTACGGTTGTTGAGCTGCACGGTGAAATCACCGATGCCCATCTCCGAAAAAACGGCGTGGATCACGCCCAGGATTTCGGCGTCGAAACGAATGCTCAGTGCGTCCTTGCCGACCACGTCGATGTCGCACTGATAGAACTCGCGGAAACGACCGCGCTGGGCACGTTCGCCGCGATACACGCGCTGGATCTGGTAACGGCGGAACGGGAATGCGAGTTCGTGTTCATGCTCTGCCACGTAACGCGCCAGTGGCACGGTCAGGTCGAAACGCAGCGCCAGCTCCGGCACGCATTCACTGGCTTTCTCCAGTGCACCGGTGGACTGCGCGAAATACACCTGACGCTCGGTTTCGCCACCCGACTTGGTCAGCAGCACTTCGGACAGCTCAAAAACGGGCGTCTCCACCGGCAGGAAGCCGAAGCGCTCGTAGTTGCGGCGGATCGTGTCCAGCATGCGCTGGAAGGCGATCTGGTCACGGGGCAACAACTCCATGACTCCTGGCGGCGTACGCGGCTTGATCAAGCGAAAAACTCCCGGATAACGGCCGCAGGGCGGCGTGTGGCGACAAGCGGCCATTTTAGCGGCTGAACGAGCCATGCGAACGTAAATAGCGACACTACTTGCCCCGACAGGGGCCTACTGAATACAATACGCGGCTTGATCGGGGTGTAGCTCAGTCTGGTAGAGCGCTACGTTCGGGACGTAGA
>JBDTZK010000345.1:0-3419 GCA_040005195.1 Pseudoxanthomonas sp. | reverse complement strand
CATGACCGAGTTCGCCCGCAAGACCGGCTTCACTACCTATCTGATGGTCCAAGCCGGGATTGATGCTGTCTGCGCCGAGATCATCAGTCGCTCGCCCCGCCGCCAATTCACGATGGGTGTTGGAGCCCGCGTGCCGATGGGCATCGCTGCGGGCAGCATGGCGTTGCTGTCGATCATGCCGGAAGACAAGGTTGCCGAGATCATCAAGGCCAACGCAGAGCGTTATGCCAACCACCCAGCCTTGAGAGCTATCGATGCAGACCTGATTGCAGAGCAGGTCGCCCAATCCCGCGAACGGGGATACGCAACCAACATGGGGTATTACCTTCCAGGTGAAGGCGGGCTGGGGTTGCCGATACACCGGCGGCATCATTACGAAGTGGACGTAGCAGTTTCCTTCAACGCCCCTATCGAGATGATGACGGAGGAATGGATCTCATCGATGATCGACGAGCTGCGGGACTGTCTCGGACCAGACCTGCTGGATCACGGACGGAAGGCAGATATTCTCGCGCTCGATTGACCGCCTTCCCACTGCGGCTGAAGTCGGTTATCCGATTTCCCCCGCTTGAGTGCGGATGATGCTCAGCTACGCAAGTTGTCGCCCCGGGACGAGACCGGCGATTCGAAGAAGCCTCTATGCTCCTTGAACACCTTTGAGCTCATCCGCTATCTGCACGCAACGCGCCCCCAGAATGCCATCCTGCGGAACTCTCACCTGGAACAGGACTGCCAGGTGATTCCCATGGCATCGAGTGCAAAATGCCACTGCAAATGCGGTTGATGGATGACTGAAAGCACGAAAAAAGCCCTGTGTTCCAAGGCGCGCACTTACTTCATTCGTCCACGCAGCCGTTGGAGGCGGTAGGTGGCCAGGTATTTTTCGACCATGCTGTCCAGCAAGGCCTGGGTTTCCGGAAGTGCTTCCAGGTTCTTGACCACGTCTTCCCAGACGCCTTCATGCGCCCAGCGGCCGAAGCGGATGTAGATGGCGTGCCATGCACCGTATTCGGAAGGAATGTCAGACCAGTAAGCCCGCGTGTGCGCCATCCAGAGGACCGCTTCAACGAAGCGACGCGCATTGCCACCATTACTGGCACGTACGCCGATACGTCCTGGCAGCACTTGAAGTACCTGGGTCCACTGTGCGTCGTCAAGGCGCTGGCGTGCGCGCCAGTTTGCCTCGAAGGTGGCCTTGTCCATGCTGGCGCCGTTCACGCGCAGTGTCCAAGCGGGCCTTGCAGCAGTTTCGTGCACATTTACGCCCACCATATTCATGGCCATATTGTTCATGCACGGACCCCTGCAGGTGTGGCATTGCTGCCAGCTACGGATTGTTTTTTCATCATCCCTACTCCCTGACCACTTCTGGAAAAAAACGAGGGGGCCGAAGCCCCCTCGACCTGTCGCCGTCGGAGCGACCGCAGATACCTGCCAGAGCTTGGGGAAGTGGCAGATACCGCGCATGACGCAGGAGTGGGGTACTCGCTGCACCACGCAACCACCGGAGGCGAAGCCGCCGGCAGAAGCCTGAAAATCCTTGTGTCGCCATGTGGCCGATGACTCGATATCCACACGGGCATGGGGGCCACCCTCCCCCACGCATGTGATCAGCTGCACTTCCGATGTGCGGTGAACACCCGACAATTACTCCTTGGGGCACAGCTTAGGCAGCCCGTCGACGCGCACCAGTCCTTTATTACGAATTGGTGGTTCGCAATTCGCGAACGGTTGCGCAGGTGGCGTGGCCCGCAGGCTCACCCACGGTGAGAGAGCCGCGCTCCCTGCAAGCAGCAAGTCAGGGCGTGGTCTGCGCCTGTGCGATCCGCTCGTCGCAGTCGGCGAGTACCGCAAGACGTTCGCCGAGGAAAGAAAGCAGTGTCTGCACTTTCTGCGACGTGCGCCGGCTTTGGGGATAGACGATGGAAATCTGGCTTGCTGGCGGCGTGCATTCCGGAAGCACGATGCGCAGTTGCCCCGACACGATGGCGTCCGCAGCAAGCAGGCTGGGCGTCTGCACGATACCCAGCCCGGCGCAGGCGGCCGAGATGAGTTGTGTGCGGTGGTTGCTGCGGATGCGTTCGCGGACGCGACAGGTGCGCAGTTCGCCGTTGAGCCACAGCTGCCAGTTGCCATGACCCTCGCCCGAGGCATCGATCAGACCATCATGCTCGGCAAGATCATCGAGCGAACGTGGCACACCGCGTGCCTGCAGGTAGGCAGGACTGGCGCAGAGCAAATGACGGAAACTCAGCAGCGGTCGCGCAATCAGGTGGGTGTCAGCCAGCCTGCCGACCCGTATGGCAGCGTCGAAGTGGCTGTCGCTGAGGTTGGCGTAGTCATCGGTGGCTTCAATGTCCAGCAACACTTCGGGATAGCACGCAGCAAACTCATTGAGCAGCGGGGTGATCAATGCGTCATTGAAGGATTCGGGCACGGCAATACGCAGCCGTCCCCGGACCAGACTGTTGAAGCCTGCGACAAAATCGTTGGCTGCGCCGATCGACTCCAGGATGCGTACACATTTGGCGTAATACACGGCGCCTACCTCGGTGGAACGCACGCTGCGCGCACCCCGATCCAGCAACGAGGCACCGAGTTCGCGTTCCAGATCGCTCACACGTCGGCTGATCACCGATTTGGTGGTGGCCAAGCGCCGTGCGGCCTCGGTGAAGCTGGCCGTTTCCACCACTGCGACAAATGCCACCATGTCGGTGATCTGGATCATTCACTTGATCCTGTCGCAAAGATCATCAGCGGCTGCATTTCCTTCATTGCCTGTTCCTCAGCCCGCCAGCAGCGTGCGCAATGCCGCGTGCAGGGTGTCCCGAACAGCGTCGGAGGCGACCTGCACGCAGTTGCGGTCGCGCAGCCAGCCCATCCGTCCAGGAATCTCAGCCGCCGCAGTGAGCAGCATCACCTTGGTTGCAGGCGGCAGTCTCAGGTGATTGAGAATCTCCCGGCCATTTCTGCCCTCGAAAGGGCTGGACAGCACCAGAAGACCCAGCGCGCCATCACGCATAAGTGCGTCGATACGTTCGGTTTCCTGCACAGACACGACTGCCACGTTCAAGTTCACGAGCAGCTCCACCATTCCCACTGCGGCTTCCACGGGCTCCACCGCCACCGCGGCCACCTGTTCGCCATTGGATAGCGCGGTTGGAACGGGAAGCTCCAGTACCCGCAGTTCGCCTTCTGCGCCGGCTACCCGACTCAAAGGCATGCGAATCCAGACCTCATGGCCGCCTCCACGCCGTGGCACCAGTTCCACAGCAGCCTGCATCTGCAAAAGCAGCAGCTGGCTGACTGCCAGTCCCAGGCTGCCGCCGGTGTTTGATTGCAACAGGTTGCTGGTGGTTACCAGCGCGCCGAAATGATCGGCACTGAAACCCGACGGCTCGCATGTGATTTCCACCTCC
>JBDTZK010000344.1:0-3430 GCA_040005195.1 Pseudoxanthomonas sp. | reverse complement strand
TTTCCATCGATGGCAACACCGATGGCTGGTTCACCGACGACACGCCCGCGCGCTTTGAAGCCTATGGCTGGCAGGTGATCCGCAACGTCAACGGGCAGGACGCGGTGGAAATCAAGACTGCCATCGACACCGCAATCAAGGCGACCGGCAAGCCGACGTTGATCTGCTGCCGCACCACGATTGGCTTTGGAGCCCCAAATAAGCAGGGCAAGGAATCCTCGCATGGTGCCCCATTGGGCAAGGACGAACTGGCCGCCGCGCGCGTGCAGCTGGAATGGCCGTACGGCCCGTTCGAAATTCCCGAGGAAATCTATGCCGGCTGGCGCGTAGGCGAAGTCGGCGACGTGCGCGAGAACGAATGGAATGCGTTGTTCGACCAGTACGCGGCACAGTTCAAGGACGAGGCGGCAGAGCTTGGGCGTCGTTCGGGTGGTGATCTGCCGGAAGACTTCATCGCGTCGGCCAATGCTTTCATCGCCAAGCTGCAGGCCGAGGGCCCGGTGATCGCGTCGCGCAAGGCTTCGCAGATGACCATCGAAGCTTTCGCGCCATTGTTGCCTGAAATGATCGGAGGTTCGGCCGACCTGGCCCATTCCAACCTGACCTTGTGGAAGGCCAGCAAGTCTGTTGCCAGCGACGATCCCAATGCCAACTACGTCTACTACGGTGTGCGCGAATTCGCGATGACGGCGATCAGCAATGGTCTGGCGCTGCATGGCGGTTTCATTCCGTTCGATGCGACCTTCCTGGTGTTCAGCGACTACGCGCGCAACGCGGTGCGCATGAGTGCGCTGAATCCTGCGCATGCGATCCACGTGTACACGCATGACTCCATCGGCCTGGGCGAAGACGGTCCCACCCACCAACCGGTCGAGCATCTCGCCTCGCTGCGCTACATCCCCAACAACGATGTGTGGCGTCCCTGCGACGCGGTGGAATCGGCCGTGTGCTGGCGCGCCGCGATCGAGCGCAAGGACGGGCCCAGCTGTCTGATCTTCAGCCGCCAGAACCTGCAGCACCAGCCGCGCAGCGAAGCACAGGTTGCCGACATCGCGCGTGGTGGCTACGTGCTGGCCGATGCCGAAGGCGGTACGCCAGACGTGATCCTGATCGCCACCGGTTCCGAGGTCGGTCTGGCTACGCAGGCCAAGGCCACGCTGGACGCCGCCGGCCTGAAGACGCGCGTGGTGTCGATGCCGTCGACCGATGTATTCGATCGCCAATCGGCGGCCTACCGCGAGTCCGTGCTGCCCAACGCCGTACGCAAGCGCGTGGCCATTGAAGCCGGCGTCACCGGTTTCTGGCGCCAGTACGTGGGCCTGGATGGTGCGGTGATCGGCATCGACACCTTCGGCGCATCCGCACCTGCGGAAGTGCTGTATCCGTATTTCGGCATCACGGAAGAAAAAGTGGTGGAAGCGGCGAAGTCGCTGGGCTGAGTCGAGGACGGGCCTTGCGGCCCGTCTCCACCGCAATGACCTGCTGCTTGCCGGATAAAGGCCTTGTTGGATAAAGGCCTTGCTTGATAAAGGCAACGGCTGCACGCGTTGATGTGTCGCAATGACGTATTCAAGGGCGATCCGAAGTGATGCAGCGCAGGGACCGGACCATCGATTCGAATGCAGTGGCCTGGCTGCCACTGCTCCAGCGTGCCAAGCCGGGGTTGCTGGCGGCCGGTGTAGTGGCGCTGGTCGCCCTGCTTTTTTTTGCATTCAGGGGGCTTTGGCAGGAAATCAGCTATGACCAGGTCGTTGCTGCAGTACGCGGTATGTCCGCCGACACGCTTGCATTGGCCGTGCTGGCTACGGCCATCAGTTACGTGGCCCTCAGCGGCTACGACCATTCTTCATTGCGCTATGTGGGTGCATCGGTCCCTTACCGCATCATCGCGCAGACCTCGTTCATCGCCTACGCGCTCACCAATACCATCGGCTTGGGCGTGTTTACCGGCGGCGCCGTGCGCATGCGCCTGTACGGCGCATCGGGCGTGGAGGCCGGGCAGATCTCGCGCGCCATCGCATTCAACGCCATCGCCTTCGGCCTGGGCATCAGCACCGTTGGTGCGCTGGGGTTGCTGTGGGATGCGCAGGTGCTGGCGCCGCTGGTGCATGTGCCGGCATGGCTGCTGTCGGCGTGTGCGTGCATGGCATTGATCGCGATTGGCGCCTTGCTGGTGTGGTGCCGCGATGGACGCGAGCGCCGTTTGTTCGGCAGGTTGCCGTTGCGTTTGCCCGAGGCATCGCTGGCACTGCGTCAACTGCTGTGGTCCACGATCGACCTGCTCGCGGCGGGTGCGGTGCTGTGGGTATTGCTGCCCGACGGCGCCGTGAGCTATCCGGTATTCATCGGTTTCTATGCGGCTGCCCTGGTGCTGGGCGTGATCAGCCACGTGCCCGGTGGCCTGGGTGTATTCGAGGCGGTGATGCTGGTGTCCTTGGGCGGACGCGTGCCTGGCGAATCGCTGGCCGGTGCGCTGCTGCTGTACCGCCTGATCTACTACGTGTTGCCGTTGTTGTTGGCGATGTTGTTGATGGTGCTGCATGAACTGCGCAGCGGCGTGGCCGCGCCCTTGACCCGCGCGGTCAGCAGCCTGGCCCCGCTTTTGTTGGCGGCGTACACGCTAGTGGTCGCCGTGGTGGTGCTGGTCTCGGGCGTGACCCCTGCGACCGAGGAAGCCACCGCGCTGTTGGCCCTGCATGTGCCGCTGCCGCTGGTCGAAGCCGCGCACTTCCTGAGCAGTGTCGCCGGCCTGGCATTGCTGTTTGTCGCACGCGGGATGTTGTCGCGACTGGACGCGGCGTGGTGGGCCGGGCTGGGACTGGCGATGATGAGCCTGGTGATGGCGCTGCCCAAGGGCATCGCCGTATGGGAAGCAGTCTTGCTGGTGTCGCTGGTGACTGCACTGGCACTGTCGCGCAAACAGTTCACGCGCAAGGCATCGTTGTTGTCGGTGCCGTTCACCGCGGGATGGCTGCTGGCGGTGGGCGCGATCTTCGCCGCGCTGACCGCACTGCTGTTCTTCGCCTACCAGGATGTCGACTACACCCATGAGCTGTGGTGGCAGTTCGAGTTCAACGGGCATGCCCCGCGCTGCCGATATCGTGCGCCACCAGGACAATGCCGATGGCGTACTCGCGCTGACCGGCGACAAGCAGTTCCTGTTTTCCGAGCGCATGCCGTCCAGCAACATGCCGTCCAGCAGCGTGCCTTCCGGCAGCGCGCTTTCCGGCAGTGGCGATGCCATGGTGATGTACGCACGCCAGCGCCGTTCCTGGGTCAGTCTGTTCGATCCATTGGGGCCGGAAGAAGCGCGTGCCGAACTGGTCTGGCGCTTTGTCGAGCGTGCGCGTGAAGCCGGCGGCCGCGCCTGCTTCTACCAGGTGCGACCGCAATCGTTGTCGATGTACCTGGATGCGGGCCTGCGCCTGTT
>JBDTZK010000343.1:0-3438 GCA_040005195.1 Pseudoxanthomonas sp. | reverse complement strand
CCTGGTCGCGCTGTTTTTCATGGGCGGCTGGTTGAGCCCGCTGCAAGGCTGGGTCACTGCCGACGTTTCGCCGTGGATCAACTGGATATGGACCGGCGGCTGGCCGTGGTTGCTGCTGAAGGTGGGTTTCTTCGCCAGCTGCTTCATCTGGTTCCGCGCCAGTTTCCCGCGTTACCGCTACGACCAGATCATGCGCCTGGGCTGGAAGGTGTTCATTCCACTGACCATCGTGTGGATTGCAGTAACGGCGTTGATGGTATTTTTTGGCGTGTTCGAGAAGGGCGTCTGATTGATGAACAAGGTTGCCCATTACTTCAAGAGCCTGATGCTGCTGGAATTGCTCCAGGGCCTCTGGTTGACCTTCAAGTACACCTTCAAGCCGAAGTACACGGTGATGTACCCGATGGAGAAGTTCCCGCAGTCGCCGCGTTTCCGTGGCCTGCACGCACTGCGTCGCTATCCCAATGGCGAGGAACGCTGCATTGCCTGCAAGCTTTGTGAAGCGGTCTGCCCGGCGCTGGCGATCACAATCGATTCGGAGAAGCGTGAGGACGGCAGCCGCCGTACCACGCGTTACGACATCGACCTGTTCAAGTGCATCTACTGCGGCTTCTGTGAAGAAAGCTGCCCGGTGGATTCCATTGTGGAAACCCACATCCTGGAATATCACTTTGAGAATCGTGGCGAGAACATCGTCACCAAGCCGCAGTTGCTGGCGATCGGGGACCGGTTGGAAACCGAGATCGCCGAGCGCCGCGCTGCCGACGCCGCCTTCCGCTGAGGTCACGATGGATCTGCTGCTCGCTTCCTTTTATGTATTCGCCACTGTCGCGGTCATCGCTGCCGGTGGCGTGATCAGCGTGCGCAATCCGGTGCATGCGGTGCTGTGCCTGATATTGACGTTCTTTTCCATTGCCTGCATCTGGCTGCTGGTGGGCGCCGAATTCCTGGGCGTGGCCCTGATTCTGGTCTACGTGGGGGCAGTGATGGTGCTGTTCCTGTTCGTGGTGATGATGCTGGACATCGACATCGTCAAGATCCGCGAAGGTTGGGTGCTGTATCTGCCGGTCGGTCTGCTGGTGGCCGTGGTGATGCTGGTGGAAATCCTGACCCTGATCGGGTTCAAGGCCAAGATGGCGACACCGTATGCCGCCAACGCGGCATCGGCTGCTGCGGATGTGTCCAATACGGCATGGCTGGCGCGCACGTTGTTTACCAAGTTCCTGCTGCCGTTCGAATTTGCTGCGGTTATCCTGACGGTCGCGGTCATCGCGGCGGTGATGCTGACCTTGCGCAAACGCGATGGCGCCAAGATCCAGAACCCGGCGGAGCAATCACGGGTAAAGGCCGGCGATCGCCTTCGCATGATCCAGGTCGCGGTGGAAAATCCCGTGCGCGAAACCTTGATCGTGCCGGTGCCGGCCGAACCGGAGGTCAAGCCATGATCGCGCTTGGCCACCTGCTTGCCCTGAGCGCGGTGCTGTTCTGCATCAGCGTCGCCGGCATCTTTCTCAACCGCAAGAACGTGATCGTGCTGCTGATGTCGATCGAGCTGATGCTGCTGGCGGTGAACATCAACTTCATCGCATTTTCGCGTCAGTTCGGCGATCCGGACGGGCAGATCTTCGTGTTCTTCATCTTGACCGTAGCTGCCGCGGAAGCGGCCATCGGCCTGGCCATTCTGGTCACCCTGTTCCGCACCCGGCGCACGATCAACGTGGCCGAAATCGATACCTTGAAAGGCTGATGCACCGATGACGGGCATGGAAATCATCATCTCCAAAAACGTGCTGCTGGCGGTCGTGCTAGCGCCGCTGCTGGGAAGCATCGTGGCGGGTTTCTTCGGTCGCCAGATTGGCCGTGCGGGCGCGCATTGGATCACTATCCTGGGCGTGGGCGTCAGCTGCGCGTTGTCTGCCTGGGTGCTGTACCAGCTGGTCTGGCAGGGCGCTTCGCCATTCAATCAGAACCTCTACACGTTCTTCCAGGTCGGTGTGTTCGAGGCGCATGTCGGTTTCATGATCGACAAGCTGACCGCCATGATGATGCTCGTGGTCACCTTCGTGTCATTGCTGGTGCACATCTACACGATCGGCTACATGGCCGATGACCCGGGTTACCAGCGATTCTTCAGTTATATCTCGCTGTTCACTTTTTCGATGCTGATGCTGGTGATGGCCAACAACTTCCTGCAGCTGTTCTTCGGCTGGGAAGCGGTGGGCCTGGTGTCTTATCTGCTGATCGGTTTCTGGTTCAAGCGGCCGAGTGCAATCTTCGCCAACATGAAGGCATTCCTGGTTAACCGCGTGGGTGACCTCGGCTTTCTTCTGGGCATCGGTGGTGTGCTGCTGGTATTCCGCAGCCTGGATTACGCGACTGTGTTCGCCAATGCGCAGGTGTTGGTCGGTTTGCAGGTACAGCAGGTCTGGCCGACGCTGATCGGTCCGGACAGTATCGCGATGCTGGCACCGGTGGCCGGATGGTCGCTGGCCACCGTGATCTGCATCTGTCTGTTCATTGGTGCAATGGGCAAGTCGGCGCAGGTGCCGTTGCATGTCTGGCTGCCGGACTCGATGGAAGGCCCGACCCCCATCTCGGCGCTGATCCACGCCGCGACCATGGTCACCGCCGGTATCTTCATGGTGGCGCGCATGTCGCCGCTGTTCGAGTTGTCGGAAACCGCGCTGAACTTTGTGCTGTTCATCGGTGCGACCACCGCTTTCTTCACTGGCTTGATTGGCATCGTGCAGAACGACATCAAGCGTGTGGTGGCCTATTCCACGCTGTCGCAGTTGGGTTACATGACCGTGGCGCTGGGCGTGTCCGCGTACTCGGCGGCCATCTTCCACCTCATGACCCACGCGTTCTTCAAGGCGCTACTGTTCCTGGGTGCGGGCTCGGTGATTATCGCCATGCACCATGAGCAGGATATGCGCAAGATGGGTGGCCTGCGCAAATACATGCCGATCACTTTCGTCACCATGTGGATTGGCACGCTGGCCCTGGTGGGAACGCCGTTCTTCTCCGGTTTCTATTCCAAGGACACGATCATTGAAGCTGCGGCGCACCACGCGCACGAGGCCAACAACTGGATCGCGACCTATGGGTACTGGGCGGTGCTGGGCGGTGTCTTCGTGACCAGCTTCTACAGTTTCCGCCTGCTGTACCTGACCTTCCACGGCAAGGAACGCTTCCGCGACGCGCAGCACGACCATGCGCACGATAGTCATGCGGATGCGCATGAGGTGCACGCCCAGGATGCGCATGCAGATGCGCACGGCCATGACGATCATCACGGACATGGCGCGCACGAGCCGCACGAATCACCGTGGGTAGTCACCATTCCGCTGATATTGCTGGCAATCCCCTCCATTGCCATCGGCTTTTTCACCATCGGACCGATGCTGTTTGCCACGGACTGGAGCGGCCAGACCGAAT
>JBDTZK010000342.1:0-3440 GCA_040005195.1 Pseudoxanthomonas sp. | reverse complement strand
CCTATCGGTCGAAGACTTCGGACACGCGCTCGGGCTGACGGTGCAAGCCACGCAGCCACTGGACGCGCGCCGCATCGCCGACTTCATGCAGTGCGCCCTGGAGCAGCTCGATCAGGCGCTGACCAGTGCTCCGGGTACCGCGCTGCGGCAGCTCGATGTGCTGCCGGCTTCCGAACGTGAACAGCTCCTCCAGACTTGGAACCAGACGGCTGCACCGTATCCGTCAGAGTGTGGCGTGCATGAGTTGTTCGTCGAGCAGGCGGCGCGCACGCCGGATGCGTTGGCAGTGATCGACGGCGATCAGTCCCTGAGCTATGCCGAACTGGATAGCCGCGCCGATCGGTTGGCCGGGTGCTTGCGCGAACACGGTGTGAGTACTGGCGACTACGTCGTCACCCTGCTCGAACGCAGCGCGGCGCTGGTCATCGCGGAACTGGCCATTCTTAAGGCCGGTGCCGTGTATGTGCCGCTGGATCCGCGATCGCCGCCGATGCGGCAACAGTGGACCATCGCCGATTGCGCGGCCTGCCTGGTCTTGGCAGACCTCACGCTGGCTGACGGCGCTGATTTGGCCGTACCGCTTCTGCAGATCAATCTGGCGATGATCGACGCGCTGCCTGCGGCTGAGTCAGTCCCAGTGCCGCGCCGTGGCGGCGACCTCGCCTATGTCATGTACACCTCCGGTTCGACCGGCACGCCCAAGGGCGTGCTCGTGCCGCACCGGGCGATCAACCGACTCGTCATCAACAACGCGTACGTCACGCTTGAAACCGGTGATCGGGTCGCCTTCGCCGCCAACCCGGCTTTCGACGCCAGTACCTTCGAAGTCTGGATGCCTCTCCTCAACGGCGGCACCCTCGTCGTCATCGATCGCGATACCGCGCTGTCGCCGGCCGCTTTTGCCCAAGCACTGGATGCCTACCGCATCGACCGGCTTTGGCTCACTGTCGGGCTGTTCAATGAAATGGCCGGCGCAATGACCTCGGTCATGCCGCGACTCAAGACCCTGATCGTCGGCGGTGATGCGCTGGATCCGGTCACCATTGCCCGTGTGCTCACGCAGTGCCCGCCCCAGTGCCTCCTCAACGGCTACGGTCCGACTGAAACGACCACCTTCGCCACGACCTTCGTCGTGACGCATCTGGCCGAAGGGACGACCCGCATTCCGATCGGTCGTCCCATCAGCAATACCGTGACCTATCTGCTGGATGCCCATGGCCAGCCGGTGCCGCTGGGGGTTATCGGCGAGTTGTATATCGGCGGCGACGGTGTTGCCCTGGGGTATCTCAACCGCCCCGAGCTGACAGCGGAACGCTTCCTGGCCGATCCGTTCAGCACCGCACCGCACGCACGCATGTATCGCACCGGCGACCTGGCGCGCTACCTGCCCGACGGAGACCTGGAATTCCTCGGCCGCAATGATCACCAGGTCAAAATCCGCGGCTTCCGCATCGAGCCGGGTGAGATCCAGGCACGCCTGGCCGAGCATCCGGAAGTCCGCGATGCCGCTGTGATCGTTCGCGAGGACAGTCCAGGTAACAAACGGCTGGTGGCTTATGTCGTCAGCGTGCCCGGCACCTATGTTGATGAAAGCAACGATTCGTCTACACACGGTGATGAAGTCAACGATTCATCCGGAGACTTTGCCGCTCGCCTGCGCAGCCACCTTGCCCGCCATCTGCCGGACTACATGGTCCCGGCAGCCTATGTGCGGCTCGATGCACTCCCGCTGACGCCCAACGGAAAGCTCGATCGCGAGGCGCTGCCGGCGCCGGAAGGCGATGCGTATACGCGCCGCCGCTACGAAGCACCCCAAGGCGCGATCGAGCAGACACTTGCTCAACTCTGGAGCGAGCTACTCAAGATTGAACAGGTCGGGCGACACGACAACTTCTTCGAGCTCGGCGGACATTCCCTGCTGGCCGTGCGATTGCTCAGCCGACTGCCTGCCACCTTCGGCGTCGAATTGCCACTTGCCACGCTGTTTGCCCGGCCGACTCTGGCCGATTTTGTCGCGGCCATCGTCGAGACGCTGGCCCAGCATGGTTCTCAGCAGCTAATCCCCCTGTCACGGATATCGCGCGACCAACCGCTGCCGCTATCGTTTGCACAGCAGCGCCTGTGGTTCCTGGCGCAGATCGAAGGCGTCAGCGCCGCCTATCACATTCCGTTGGCTTTGCACCTGCGTGGACATCTGGATGTGGACGCCTGGCGTCACAGCCTCGATGCCCTGTTTGCCCGCCATGAAGCCTTGCGCTCGGTATTCGTCTCCACCGATGGCCAGCCGCAAGTGGAACTGCTTGCTGCCGACCAGCGCATGCCTTGGCTGGCGCACGACCTGCGTCACCTGCCGGATGCTGAAGCTCAACTGCAGCAACTCACGCTGGAAGAAGCGCACGCACCGTTCGACCTCGCCCGGGGCCCGCTGGTGCGTGCCCGCCTGGTGCAGCTGGCCGACGAGGACCACGTCTTCCTGCTGACTCAGCACCATATCGTCTCCGACGGATGGTCCATGGGTGTGCTCATCACGGAGCTCAGTGCGCTGTATTCCGCCTTCCGCGAAGGAAGAGCAAACCCGCTGCCGCCCCTGGCGATTCAATATCCCGACTACGCCGCCTGGCAGCGCGAATGGCTCTCCGGCGAACGTCTGCAGCATCAGATCGAGTTCTGGCGCGGCCATTTGGCCGAGGCGCCCGTCTGCCTGAGCTTGCCCACGGACCACCCGCGGCCGCGGCAGCAAAATTTTGCCGGGGATATGGTCCCGGTGCAGATTGATGCAGAACTCGCTCGCGGCTTGAAGCAGCTAAGCCAACGCCACGGCACCACGCTGTTCATGACCGTGCTGGCCGCCTGGGCCACCGTGCTGTCCCGCCTGAGCTGTCAGGACGATCTGGTCATCGGTACGCCGACGGCCAATCGCTCACGCCAGGAAGTCGAGCCGCTGATCGGCTTCTTCGTCAACACGCTCGCCTTGCGGGTGGATCTTTCCGGCCAACCTAGCGGCCGGGAACTGCTGCAACAGGTTCGCCAGACGACCTTGGCCGCCCAATCGCACCAGGACCTGCCGTTTGAGCAGGTGGTCGAGATCATCAATCCGCCGCGTCATCTGGATCACACGCCGCTGTTCCAGGTGCTGTTCGCCTGGCAGAACAATGACCAGGGCCACCTCCAATTGCCGGGCCTGGATGTGGGGGCCGCCTCCGTACCTATCGATGTGGCCAAGTTCGACTTGGAACTGAACCTGTCCGAAGGTGCGGACGGCACGATCGCTGGCGGATTGTCGTTCGCCACCGCGCTATTCAATGCGCCGACGCTCCAGCGCCATGTTGGCTATCTGATCGCTGCGCTGCGTGAGCTGGCAGCAGATGACGAACAGCCGGTCAGTCATATCCCGTTGCCTGGCGACGCCGAACGTCGCCTGGTTCTGGAAACTTGGAACC
>JBDTZK010000341.1:0-3440 GCA_040005195.1 Pseudoxanthomonas sp. | reverse complement strand
CGCGCGGCGCGGCGCAGGCGGAAGCAGGTGCATGTGCTGGCGGTGGCGAGGCTCATGTCGGAATTCTCGAAAGGCAACCGGCATTTAAGTGCATATGCACCTATAAAGTCAAAAAAAGGCGACTGCTTTCCGGCAGTCGCCTTGTCTGTGTGCCGCTTGGGTCAATCTGTCAGAAGAACAGGCGGATGCCCGTGGAAATGTTGCGGCCTGGCAGTACCACCGAATCCTTGAGGAACGACGTGTGCACACGTGCCGTCTGGTCGGTCAGATTGTTGCCATCTACAAACAGTTCCCACGCAGTCCGGCCACTGTCGTGGTGATAGGCGAAATGCGCGTCCACCAGCGTGTAGCCGGCCGTAGGCGTTTCGTTGGCTGCAGTCTTGTCCTGTTTGTCGTATCGAATCGTACCCAGCGAGGCGCGCCAGCCCTCACGTTCCCAGCGCAGCTGCGCGCCCAGACGCGAAGGTGCGATGCGCGGCAGGTTGCCGCCGCCAGCGAGCGTCGCACGCACCGTATCGCCGTAGACGCGCAGGTCCCATGTGCCGTTGTCGTTGTTGGCCAGATGGAAGGTGGCTTCACCTTCAAAGCCACGGAAGCGCGCATCGGCCTGGCTCCATTGGCGGATCGGCAGGAATTCGCCGTCCTCGAATTCGACCTCGTTGCCCGTGTCGGTCAAATAGACGAAGTCGTCGAAGCGATTGGTGTAAACCGATGCCTTCGCATCCATGAATTCGGACTGGTACTGCAGGCCGATTTCCAACTGGTTGGCTTTTTCCTTGCCGAGGTTGGCATCGCCGATCTCGTAGGCCAGGGTGGCAAGGTGCGGGCCATCGGCGAATAGCTCCTCCTCGGCCGGCGCGCGTTCGGCATGATCCAGGTTGGCGGTGAGGCGCCACTGTTCACTCAAGCGCCAACCCCCGGCAATCGACAGGCTGAGTGGCTTGAAGTCGCGTGCATCGGCCTGCACCGGGTCGGCGCTCACCTTGTCGATACGCGCGCCCAGGTCCAGCTGGAAATCATTCCAGTTGCGCCGCGCCACGCCGAACACACCCAGCGAGCGGGTACGCGTTTCGGGAACAAAGGATTCCTCGCCAATCGCAGCAAACGTAGAGTCCCCACCTTGTACGCCGACGGCACCCTTCCATGCCGAATTTCCGGCGAAGGCGGCTTCTACGCGACCCTCGTTGGCGCGCTTGGTGAACGTGGTGCCGACTTCCTCGCCTTCAAACTCGATGTGGTTGTAGTCGGTGTGGCCAAAGCTGTAACGCAGGCTGCTGCCTTCGCCCCACAAGTCGGTCAGTGCGCCCTTCAGGTCGTAGCGGTTCTGGCGCAACTTCAGCCATACGCCGCGTTCGCCTGCAGCCAGGTCTCCCGGTTCGCCGGGATTGCCGTAGTCGTCCTCGAAGCGCGAAGCCGACACGCCCACGAAACCCCAGTCGCCCAGCAACGAACCGCCAACCGCACCGGTCTTGGTGTCGATGAAAGTATTGGACTGCTTGCCGTTGGGCGTGTCGTAGTCCTTGTTGTTGCGATAGACCGCGTCGGCATGCAATGCAAAGCGGTCGTTGCCACCATCGACGCGGACCAGGTCGGTGTTGCCTTCGTTGACGCTGTCGAAACGCATTTCCGCACGGCCGCTGAAACCGCCTTCGATGGGCGATTCGGGAATGCGCCCGTCCACTACGTTGACGATGCCGCCGATGGCGCCGCTGCCATAAAGCAGGGTGGAAGGACCCTTCAATACTTCAATCTGATCGGCGAGGAAGGCTTCCACCGCAGGCGAATGATCCTGGCTGACGGTGGAGACGTCCTGGCTGGAAAGTCCGTTGCTGAGGACTGCCACACGAGGCCCGTCCAGGCCGCGCAGGATGGGACGGCCCACTCCGGGGCCGAAGTTCGAGCTTTGCACGCCGGGCAGGCTGGAAATGGTTTCGCCGAGGCTGGCCGCGCGGTTTTCGTCGAGGCGCTCGCCGGACAGTATTTCGGCAGGCTTGCTGAGGGCGTCGGCAGTGTCGCGGAGCGGGCTGGCGGTGACCACTACGCTGTCCAGGTCTTTGACGTGACGATCGCTGGCAGCGTCTTTCGCGTGACGCATGTCAGTGGGAGGCCCATTGCTTTCGGTGCCGTCGGCGGTGTTGGTCGCCGCCCAGGAAAGCGTGGGTGCGAGGGCCAATGCCAAGGCGAGCGTAAGGCGGTGACGGGCGTGCAGGGGAGAGGGGATCATCTGGGTGTTCCGTAGCGGGGAGGTTTATTTGATGTTATATTATACCAATAACGAGCCAATACACCTCCCAAAAGTCATACTCATTCCTATGTCATCTTCTTATCTCACCCGATTGCTTGATCGCTTCGGTGCCACCGGATCGTTGATCTGCGCCGTGCATTGCGCGCTGACGCCGTTGTTGCTGGCTGCGATTCCTTCGCTGGGGTTGTCGGTGTGGCTGGGGGATGGCTTCGAGCGCGGTTTCGTGGTTTTCGTGACCGTGCTTGGCTTGTTCAGTCTGCTGTGGGGGTATCGGCGTCATCGCGCTTTCCGTGCGTTGACCCTGTTGTTGATCGGGTTGGCTGCCTTGTGGGCAGGAGTCCTGTATGCGCCCCTGCATCACTCCCTGGTCCCTCATGCCATCGTGATGACCTTGGGCGGCACCCTGGTGGGGCTGGCCCATGCGGTCAACCTGCGTCTCAACCACTGGCACGTGCACGATGCCAGCTGTGCGCATTGAGGTCCGCGTGATAGGCTTTGCGGCCTCGCGCAAGGCGCACACGCT
Source organism: Pseudoxanthomonas sp. (assembly GCA_040005195.1). Taxonomy (GTDB): domain Bacteria; phylum Pseudomonadota; class Gammaproteobacteria; order Xanthomonadales; family Xanthomonadaceae; genus Pseudoxanthomonas_A. The sequence continues at coordinate 672 of JBDTZK010000341.1, read as the reverse complement.
GAAATCAGGAGCAAACCATGGGCAAGGGTGATCGCAAGACCGCCAAAGGCAAACGCAGCATCGCCAGTTACGGCAATGCGCGCTCGCACGTTTCGAAAGTTGCAGTAGGCCCCGCCGCACCGGTTGCCAAGAAGACCGTGACCAAGGCAGCGCCCGCGAAGAAAGCCGTCGCCAAGAAGACGGTGGCCAAGGCCGGCTGATCGGGTCATTCCGGTCATGCATGAAGCGCGACGCCTGGCGTCGCGTTTTTTTTTGCTCAGGGAATACGTTCGCCCGCGGAAAACGATGCCGCCAACGGATTGCTGCCTAGCCAGTAGGCAAGTTCCGCGGGCTGGGCGATGTTCCAACAGGCGAAATCCGCGCGCAGGCCCACCTGCAGCCGACCGCGATCCGATAGACCAAGTGCGCGCGCGGCATTGACGGTCGCACCACGCAATGCTTCCTCGGGTGTCAGCCTGAAATGCGTACAGGCCAGTGACATGGCCAGACGCAATGATTGCAGTGGTGAGGTGCCGGGATTGCAATCGGTGGCCACGGCCATGGGGACGCCATGGCGGCGGAAGGCTTCCAGCGGGGGTAGAACCGTTTCCCGCAGGCAATGGAATGCACCAGGCAGCAGCACCGCCACGGTGCCTGCGGTGGCCATCGCTTTCACGCCTGCTTCCGAGGTGT
>JBDTZK010000340.1:0-3441 GCA_040005195.1 Pseudoxanthomonas sp. | reverse complement strand
TGCTGGTGCGCAAGTACCAGCATCGGATCATCGCCCTGATCGGACGCTACATCCATGACTGGAGCGAGTGCCAGGACGTTGCCCAGGACACTTTCATTCGCGCCTATCGCGCGATCGGGAATTTCCGCGGCGATGCGCAGTTCTACACGTGGTTACATCGGATCGCAGTGAATACAGCCAAGAACCATCTTGTTGCCCATAACCGCCGCCCGCCGACCGATGACGTCGATGCCAGCGATGCGGAGCAGTACGACAGCGGCAGCCGCCTGCGCGATACCGACACGCCCGAGCGCGAATTGATGCGTCAGGAGCTGGAACGCACGGTCATGAAAGCGGTCGATGCACTGCCTGAAGAACTACGCACCGCCATCACCCTGCGCGAGGTGGACGGCCTGAGCTACGAGGAAATCGCGCAGAAGATGAATTGCCCCATCGGCACCGTGCGCTCGCGCATCTTCCGTGCTCGCGAGGCTATCGACGCCGAACTTCGACCCCTGGTCGACTCTGGAAGCGCAACGCGGGAGCATGCACGCACATGACCATCGACAAGCTGGACACCCACTATTTCAAGCAGCTTTCTGCGCTGATGGATGGCGACCTTCCGCCCGATCAAGCACGTTTTCTGCTGCGTCGCCTCGAACATGACAGCGACCTGACCGGCTGCTGGGATCGATGGCAGCTGTGCGGCGAAGTGCTTCGTGGCCACGCCCAGGCACCGGCGCCTGCGGGTTTTGCTGATCGCATCGCCGCGCTGATCGCGGTTGAGTCCGTGGCGCCTGCCGCCAATGCCGCATCGGCGCCAGGTCGTGGCCTGCTGGTCAAATGGGGTGGCGGCGCACTTGCTGCTTCTGTGGCGGCCATCGCGTTGTTCATGGTCAGGCAGCAGGTCCCTGACGAAGCGCCCGCACCCTCGGCGCCGACTGTAGCGGGCCAGTCGCCCGACAACAGTAGATCGGTCGCATCACCCGCGTCCGGGCTGCAGGCGGCCGCAGCGGTCACGGCGGCCAGCGTGGCGGTTGCCAGCGTGCCGCTGCGCACTGTCGAAACCCAGCGACGCAGTGCAACCCGCAACCAGCAAGCGGCGCGTCAGGCCGCGGCTGCCAGGCGCCAGCCTGACCGTGCAATCGCTTCGGTAGCGGTTCCCGCGACACAGGTCATCGCCAGTTCGCCGGTGGGTGGCAACGACCACAACCCCTTTGCACATGTGCAGGCCAGTCCACCGGCCTCACGCCCTTGGCCGCGCACGGTATTGCCACAATATTCTTCGGGTAGCGGTGCGTTCAATGCGGATTACTCCACTGACGGTGCGGCGCAGACGTTCTATCCGTTTGAACCGCGCTTGCCGGCTACACCGCCGGTCACGGTGCCCGAGGCTTCGCGAGAACGTTGAACCCCTACCGTCCATGGCGTGACGGTCCATGCGCTGGTCCACGCCAGCCAGATTCTGCTGCTGCTTGCGGCAACGCGTTGTTTTCCCATTCCATCATTCTCGAGGCATGCGTTCGATGACTTCCAGTGTCCGTAACAGCCTGTTCGGCTTGTTCATCCTGACCACTCCACTCGTGGCCTGCGCCCAGCAGCCGGCAAGTGTCCAGCAGGCCGCGACGCCCGCAGCCATCAGTTCCCTTGCGCAAAGCAGCGCGCCCCAGATCGTCAGCGGGCTGCCCGATTTCACCCAGCTGGTAGAGCAGGTCGGTCCTGGTGTGGTGAACATCGAGGCGAAGGTCGGCACGCGACCGACGGCACGCGGTCAGGCTCCCGGCAATGACGAAATGCCGGAAAGTGGCGATATGCCGGAATTCTTCCGCCGTTTCTTCGGCCCCGATTTCCAGATGCCGGGCCCGCAACAGGGTCCACAGCAGGGCCCGCGTGGGCCGCAGCGACGCGGCACTTCGATGGGCAGCGGCTTCATTATTTCGCCGGATGGCTATGTGCTGACCAACCACCACGTGATCGATGGTGCGGACGAAGTGACGGTGAAGCTGTCGGATCGTCGCGAGCTCGTCGCCAAGGTCATCGGCAGTGACCAGCAGTACGACGTGGCGTTGCTGAAGATCGAAGCAAAGAATCTTCCCTCGATCCGGTTGGGCGATTCCAATACGCTCAAGCCGGGCCAGTGGGTGGTCGCTATCGGATCGCCTTTTGGTCTGGATCACTCGGTCACTGCGGGCATCGTGAGTGCGACGGGGCGCAGCAATCCGTATGCGGAACAGCGCTACGTGCCTTTCATCCAGACCGACGTGGCCATCAATCCGGGCAATTCGGGTGGTCCGCTGCTCAATACCCGCGGGGAAGTGGTCGGCATCAATTCGCAGATCTTTTCGGCCTCGGGCGGCTACATGGGCATCAGCTTCGCCATTCCTATCGACCTGGCGATGAGTGCGGTGGAACAGATCAAGAAGACCGGCAAGGTCAGTCGCGGCCAGCTGGGCGTGCAGGTCGGAGCACTGACGGTGGATTCCGCGAAGGGCTTTGGCCTGCCGGACACACGCGGTGCGCTGATCAACGATGTGTTGGCTGGCAGTGCCGCCGAGAAAGCTGGCCTGGAAGCGGGTGACGTGATCCGTTCGGTCAACGGCAGCGACATCATCAGTTCCAGCGACCTGCCACCGCGCATCGGCGCCATGGCCCCGGGCTCCAAGGTCAGCCTGGGTATCCTTCGCGAAGGCAAGCCACGTGACGTGGTGGTGACGCTGTCTACGCTGGACGAAGATGCGGGTCTGGCCACTGAGGCCGGCGCTACTCCGGCGCCTACCGCAGGCGCCCCGGCGCGCGCTGATTCGGCACTGCTCGGAATATCGGTGGCCGAATTGGATGCGGCGACCCGCAAACAGCTGGGCCTGAAGGCCAGCGAGGGCATCCGCATCACCCGCGTGGACGGTCAATCCGCTACCGAAGCGGGTCTTGCGCCCGGCATTGTCATCCTGCAGGTCGCCCGCAAGCCGGTCGGCAGCGTGGCCGAGTTCAACCAGCAGCTTCGTGGCCTCAAGTCCGGGCAGGTCATCATGTTGCTGGTTCGCAGTCCGCGTGGCGGCTCTGCCTTCGTGGCGGTCACTGCGGGTCAAGCCGACTGAGCGGGCGCTTCATCAACCAAAGGAAATAGCTGCCGCGCCACGCGCACGGCAGCCTGTCAGCGGCAGCCGTGCGATAATGCGTCGTTATTCTTCCTGACGGCCCCCGCTGGCCGCCCTCATGCAGCCCAAGTCCAGCCCGCTCATCGATTCCATGCGGAATATCCGCAACTTTTCCATCATTGCCCACGTTGACCATGGCAAGTCCACGCTGGCCGACCGCATCATCCAGCTGTGCGGCGGTCTCCAAGCGCGTGAAATGGAAGCGCAGGTCCTCGACTCCAACCCGATCGAGCGCGAGCGTGGCATCACCATCAAGGCCCAGTCCGTGTCTTTGCCGTACACGGCCAAGGATGGGCAGGTCTACAAG
>JBDTZK010000339.1:0-3442 GCA_040005195.1 Pseudoxanthomonas sp. | reverse complement strand
GGGGACCTACCGCTTACAAGGCGGTTGCTCTACCAACTGAGCTATGCCGGCATGGTTTCCGTGGGTTTCCGTGGACTGCAGCGAGCCTGCCGGAAACGCGGACGCGGATTCTACCGCAGCATGACGCAATCAAGGGAACGGGATTGCGCTGCGCCCGCGGTGGCCCGCAACGCCGCCACCGCCGCATCGGCGGCGGCTGAGGCATCCAGCCACCATTGCGCCGCGCCATCGCCACCCACCGCCTGCACCGTTGCGTCGAAGCCCGCCGCCTTCAATGCGGCCAGGCGGCGCTCGGCGCCCTCTTTACTTCCATAGCGGCCCAAGGCGATGCCATTGGCCTGTTCGCCACCCGATACCACCAGATAATCCTCAAAGCCCGCCGCGCCGATGCGCTGTGCGATGGCCTGCGCGGCGGCGCGATCGGCTGCCGGTGGTAGCGATACGTTGTAGCCGGTCGCGGCCTTGCCCGGCACTTCTCGCGGCACCGCGCGCGTGACCTGTCCGGCCAGACGCTTGCCCGCAGTGCTGGCGGCCGCACGGTCGGCAAACGGGCCCAGGCTGAAGCATGAAGCGGGTACCGTTGGGGCTTGCTGGGTTACCGGCACGGCGTTGTCGATGACGGCAGCAGGCGCAGCGGAGACAGTCACCGTTTTCGGTACCTCGCTGAGTAATTGCAGCCGTGGCAAACCAGGCGGTTGGGTGCGTGGCGCGGGGACTGGATCGGGCTGGCGTGTCAGCCACCACGCGGCGGTACCCAGGTTCAGGACCACCAGCAGGACGATCAGGGCGCGGATCAGCATGCAGGAATTCTAGACGGCATGCCCGCGCGCGACCACAGCGCCAACCCCTCAAGCACGGGTGCTTCCATCTGCACAGCCTGTGGCAGATGCATGGCCAGGACATCGGCACCGCCGCCATGTAACAGCAGCGATGGCGTCTTTCACAGCATGCGTTCGGCCTCGGCCAGGCTGCGTTCGATCAACCCCAGCGCAGCGCCTTCGCAACCCGATACCAGCGCATCGCCGGTATCGGTGGCGAACTCCTGATATTGGCCGCCTTGCGCCGGCAGATGCGCCGCAACCCTGTGCAGGGCGTCACGCATGGTCTGTGGCGAAGGGCCAATGCGTCCACCGCGATGCACGCCTTCGGCATCCAGCAGATCAATGGTCAGGGCGGTGCCCACCCCAGCAATGACCCACGGACCCTCACCGCGCGCGCGCGCCGCCAGCAAGGCCAGGAACCTGTCCACGCCCAGCCGTGAGGGCTCCGCATAGGCAATGCGCACACCCGCCAGTTGCGCGACGCTGCGCGCGATCGAGATCCTGCGGAAGTGTTGCGTCAATATTTCCAGCAATGTCGACGTCAACACAGGCGATGCCACGCTGGACAGGTAAGCGGTGTCCGCGCGGTCGGGCAACAGGCTTGGCACGGACCCAGAAAATCCTGCTGCCCCGTGGGCCAGTGCGTGGATCACCCCGAAGCTCCCGTCGGGCTGCAACTGGGTCCACTTCAGGCGCGTATTGCCCAGGTCGAACAACCATTGGCTCATCGTGGCCTCACGCTGACTTCTCCCGCATGGAAAACTTTCTCTACACCTGCCACGCGCACACGCAGCGCCCCGTCGTCGGCAACACCCAGTGCGGTGCCACTTTCGATGTTGCCACCCAGATGGAGGCAGACATCACGACCGACCAGCGCATCGAAACACGCGTAACGCGGAAGAAAAGGCGCCAGCCCTTCGGCATCGAACTGATCCAGCGCAGGCAGCAGATGGGACAGCAGCGCCGCGGCCAGCGCATTGCGCGACGGCGGCGCAGCAGCGAGTTGCGAAAGATCGACCCAGGGTTGATCGATGCCCGCAGCGATAGCCTCGGGCATGCGCACGTTCAAGCCGAGGCCGATCACTGCGCGTACCGGCCCGGCATGTTCGCCGCCGCCTTCCACCAGTAATCCGCCCAACTTTCGCCCCGCCATCACCAGATCGTTGGGCCACTTCAGCTGCACGTTCTGGTAGCCGGCTTGATGCAGTGCTTCCACTACTGCGACGCCCGCAACCAGGCTCAGGCCGCCCAGCCGTGACAGGCCGCCGGAGAACTGGCGCGCGACCGACAGATAGACATGTGCAGCAAGCGGCGACGCCCAGTGCTTGCCACGGCGTCCGCGACCACCGGTCTGGCGTTCGGCCAGCAGGCCGGCGACGCCATGCGCCGGTGTCTCGCGGCGCAGCAGTTCGCTGTTGGTGGAATCGATGGACCACGCGATGTCGAGCGATGCCATGCCGGCACGCACGTCCGGCGGCAATGCATCCATGATCTGCGCATCATCCAGCAGTTCCAATGCCTGTCGCAGCGCATATCCGCGACCCGCCTGCGCGTCGATTTCGACCCCTGCGTCGCGTAATGCCTGCACGCGCTTCCACATGGCAGCACGCGTCAGGCCTGCCTCACGCGCCAATACATCGCCCGAAACCGGGCCGGCTATCAATCGCTGCAGGATGTCGCGTTCGGCCGCCATCAACGACGCCGCAACAGGCGGACGCGTTCGAAACGCGATTCGGTACCCGCGCGCAGGCGTTGCAGATTGCCGCGATGGGTGAACACCACCAGCAATGCCGCAGCGCACGCAAACCACAAGCGCGCGGGTTCGGCACCCGAACACCACGCCAGCGGCAACAGCACCATGACCGCGAGCACCGAAGCCAGGCCGACATAACCAGTGGTCACCAGCACCACTATCCACACCAGCAACATCCACGGCACTGCGATTGGCCACAGCACCAACAAGGCGCCCAGCAAGGTACCAACGCCTTTGCCGCCGCGGAAGCCATGCCACAGCGGCCAGACATGGCCGACCACCGCCGTCAGTGCGGCCATAAAACCCAGACACATGGGCGTGAACGGCCCATTTTCGGGCGCGAAATGCAGGCCTGCCCACGCCGCCAGCACGCCTTTTCCCACGTCCACCAGCACCACGCCCAGTGCGAATTTCCAGCCCTGCGTGCGCAAAGCATTGGTGCCACCGGCATTGCCGCTGCCCTGCGTGCGGATGTCCACACCACGCAACCGCCCCAGCAACAGGCTGCCCGACAGCGAACCGATGAGGTACGCCGAAAGGATCAGGACCAAGGTGATCAGGACGGGAGGCATGTCGCAATTATGCGCGAGTCGGAAGCCCCACTCCTATGGTTGCCGAAAGGTATTCGGCACTGACCGAACGGGGCAGCCACCCTGCTTACCCGTCATCCCCGCACAAGCGGGGATCGCACTTGATTTTGTATTGGGGAAAGCAACTGCAAGATCGCAATGGATCGCAACGCTTACTTGCATGACGATACGGATTGCTTGCACTTCAGAACGATGTTCGTGTTACCGGGGCAAGCCACTCTGAAACTCTGGTGCCGAACGTCTTATTGCATGGGCGCCGGCTGCTCCTGCTCGCGCTC
>JBDTZK010000338.1:0-3458 GCA_040005195.1 Pseudoxanthomonas sp. | reverse complement strand
CCGCGCGCGCGCAGGCGCGGATCGTGTCGCTTGAAAAATCCAAACGCCTGCAGCAGGCGTTGTATGAGATTGCCGATCTCGCCAGTGCCGACCTGGAAATGCCCGAGATGCTGCGTCGAATCCATGCCGTGGTCGGCTCGTTGATGTCGGCGGACAGTTGCTACATCGTGCTCTATGACGACCAGCGGCAGTGCGTGCGATTCCTGCACTTCGTGGACCAGGTGGATACCTATGTGGCCGAGCCGGAGCGCGAGTTCACCGAAGAGGAAATGCCCAACAGCATGACCTTCGCGCTGCTGCGTCATGGCCAGGCCGTGCGTGGCCCTTCGGCCGTGGTGCGGCATAAGCTGGGCGTGGTCCTTGACCCTTCCCATGGCCCCGACAGCATGGACTGGATGGGCGTGCCGATGCGCCGCGAGGATCGCGTTTGTGGCGCCATCGTCGTGCAGAACTATGACACGCCAGGAAGCTATGGCGACGAGGACCGCGCGCTGCTTGGCTATGTCGCCCAGCACATCCTGACGGCACTGGATCGCAAGCACGCGCAAGTGGACCTTGAGCGCCGCATCGAGGTGCGCACCCATGAACTGCAGCGTGCCAACCGTGAACTGCAGGCCGAGATTCTGGAGCGCAAGCGTGCAGAAAAGCTGCAGCGCTCCCTGTTCCGCATTGCCGAGCTGGCGATCACTTCCGAGAACCTGGAGCGTTTCTACGCCGATGTGCATGCGGTGGTGGACGAACTGATCTATGCGCGTAATTTCTACATCGCGCTGTTGTCCGATGACGGGCAGACCCTGGATTTTCCGTACTCGATCGACGAACGCGATCCGGTGCGCCGGTCGCGCAAGTTGAGCAAGGGCCTGACCGAGCACGTGATCTCCAGCCGCCACGCGTTGTTGGCCGACCGCAGCAAGCTGGCGGAGCTGGCTGCGCAAGGCAAGTTGCAAGAGCATGGCCCGCATGCCTACAGCTGGCTGGGCGTGCCGCTGTACCGCGACGAAGAGGTCGTAGGTGTAATCGCGGTGCAGAGCTATTCCCCGGATGTCAGCTTCAACCCGCATGACCAGAGCCTGTTGACCTTCGTTGCCCATAACATCGCCAACGGCCTGGGCAAGCAACGTGCCCAGCAGCACCTGCGCGCTGCGCATGCCGAACTCGAACGCCGGGTCCAGGACCGCACCCACGAACTGGCCGAGACCAACAACGAACTGCTCGCGCAGATGGGTGAACGCATGCGCGCCGAAGAGCGCCTGATTCACCAGGCTACGCATGATGGCCTCACCGGGCTGCCCAACCGTCCGCACCTGCTGGAGCGCCTGGCAGCGGCCATCGAGCGCGCACGTCATGGCGATGGGCAGGAATTCGCGGTGCTGTTTCTGGACCTGGATCGCTTCAAGCTGGTCAATGACAGCATCGGTCACGCTGCCGGTGACGAGTTGCTGGTCGAGGTTGCACGGCGCATCACTTCCACGGTGCACGGCAGTGATGTGGTGTCGCGCCTGGGCGGTGACGAGTTCGCGATACTGATCGAATATGACGATGGCCTGGACAGTGCCAAGGATCTTTCGCAGCGCATCCTGTCCGTGCTGGGTCGTCCGATGTGGGTAGCCGGCCGTGAACTTTTCCCTTCGGCAAGTCTGGGAATAGCGGCATGGCATCCGCGCTATCGCAGTGGCGAGGAATTGCTGCGTGACGCCGATGCGGCCATGTACCGCGCCAAGGCACAGGGCCGTGACCGCTTTGCCGTGTTCGATGAAGCCATGCGTGAAGAGGCGATGCAGAGCCTGGATCTGGAAGCCGACCTGCGCCGTGCCATCAACAATCACGACTTCCTGCCTTTCTACCAGCCGATTACGCGACTGGTGGATGGCGCCATCATCGGTTACGAAGCGCTGTTGCGCTGGCAGCACGAGCGCCGCGGCTTGCTGTTGCCCGCTGCCTTCATCAGCCTGGGCGAAGACAGTGGCCTGATCGAGCAGGTCGACTGGCTGCTGTACGAACAAGTCGTTGCACAACTGGCGCGTGGCGGCGAAGGCTACATTTCGGTCAACGTTTCGCCACGCCATTTCCGTTCGCCGGATTTCGCCGACCGCCTGCTGGCGATGTTTGAAGCCGTCGGCGCGGATCCCTCGCGACTGCGTGTGGAAATCACCGAAGTGGCGTTGCTTGATGATGCGCCGCGGACCCTGCGGACCCTGCGGCTGTTGCGCCAGCACGGCATCCTGGCCCAGCTGGATGACTTCGGTACCGGCTTCTCCGCACTGTCCTACCTGCATCGTTTCCCTATTTCGGTGCTGAAAATAGATCGCAGTTTCATCTCCGGTATTGGCGGGGAAGGCCGGCCGGAAAGCGTGGCCCTGGTACGTGCGATCCTGGCGCTGGCCAGCACGCTGGGGATCGATACGATCGCCGAGGGCGTGGAAACCGAAGAGCAGCGACAGGCGCTGATCGATCTCGGCTGCAGCCATGGCCAGGGTTACCTGCTGGGTCGGCCCACGGCGCAGATCGGTGGGCCGCTGGTGACTTCACTCGAACTGGCCTGGGACTGAGGCACGCGGGCGGCATCATCCAAGCCCCATCGCGGAACGCACTTCCTTGTGCGTTCGCGCCTTTGCTTATTCCTCTACGAGGACCGGCACCTTTCTGTCCACTGACGTGATTGCTTGCGCCTGTTCCACCAGTGCAATGAATTCCTTGCGCAGGCCGTAGCGGTCTTCGCCTTCTGCAGCGCGGGCGGCGTTGGCTACGTTCTGCCAGCTCCACTGGTCGACATGGGTGCCACCGCGTAATAGATCCGCATAGGCAGCGACTGCACTGGCGAAGCGCAAGGATTCACTGGCACGCGCAGTCAGCGATGAAGCCAGGATCGGCGTCTCGATCAAACGACTCTGTTCAGCCGACGGCAGCTTGTAACGCAGTCGCAGGTGGGCGAGTTCGCCCATCGGATTGGTCGCCACCTTCCGCGTGTCATAGCGCAATGCTGGCAGGCGATCGGCGCCTGAGCCGACTGGGGTGATCTCGTACAGTGCGGTGACTTCATGACCTGCACCGATATCACCGGCATCTACCTTGTCGTTGGCGAAATCCTCGCGGTTCAACAGGCGGGTTTCATAGCCGATCAGGCGGTATTCGGACACCAGCGCCGGGTTGAATTCGATCTGGATTTTCACGTCACGGGCGATGGTCAGCAACGTGGACTGCATTTCTTCCACCAGTACCTTGCGCGCTTCCTGCAATGTGTCGATGTAGGCATGGTTGCCGTCGCCCACGTCGGCCAGGCGTTCGGCCATCGAATCGTTGTAGTTGCCCTGGCCGAAGCCCAGCGTGGTGAGGGCGATGCCCGACTTGCGCTGGTCGCCTACCAGGGTTTCCAGGGCCTCCTGGCTGACCGTGCCAACGTTGAAGTCGCCATCGGTCGCCAGCAGCACGCGGTTGACGCCGTCCTTCATGTAGGAACG
>JBDTZK010000337.1:0-3469 GCA_040005195.1 Pseudoxanthomonas sp. | reverse complement strand
CGCATTGCGTACCTTCACGCTGAGTTGCACCGCTTCAGCGGATGAGCCCTTCTTACTGTCGAGCGCGAGATCCGAGTAGGAGAAATTCGTGTAGGACAGTCCATATCCAAAGGGATAGAGCGGTACACCATCGAAATACCGGTAGGTTCGTCCCTGCATCGCATAGTCATCGAACGCCGGCAGCTTCTCGCTCGCCTTGTAGAAAGTGACCGGAAGCCGACCCGCAGGATTCGAATCACCAAACAGGACGTCAGCCACTGCGCTGCCACCACGCTGGCCCGGATACCAGGCCAGCACGATGGCGGGCAGATGCGCTTGCGCCCAGTCCACCGCCAGCGCCGAACCGGTCGTCAATACCATGACCACGGGTTTGCCCGTGGACTGCAAGGCTTCAAGCAAACCCTGCTGACTCGCGGGCAAGCGGATATCAGTACGATCGCCCCCGGCAAAGCCGGGATAGTCAACCTTCATTTCCTCGCCTTCCACATCTCCGGTCAGGCCACCGACAAACACGACGACATCGGATTGCCGGGCGATGGCCAGCGCTTCCTCCCGTGGCGCGACCGCACCGGGCCTCACCCACGCCAGCCGCACACCGGCATCCCGCTCGGCATCGAAGTATTCCAGCTTCAAGTCATAGGCCTTTCCCGCAAGCAGTTCCAGGCGGGCACTGTGCGCACTCAACCGGTCGGCGTTCTGCCAGCTGTCCAGCACCACTTTTCCATCCAGGTAAAGTCGAACACCATCATTGGCCGCGACCTGTATCTGGTACTCCCCGGAAACAGGCGGCAGCAATTGGCCGCTCCAGCGAATACTGAAGTTGTCGTTAGGCACTGCTTCGTCCGGGCCGGCTTCGCCACGCGCCATCAGATTGTCAGTAGGTGATCCCCGGTCCCAGTTGAAAACAATCCGAGGGTCGACGCGCACCAGGCGCGGCGCGCCGGACAGCTCCCGGTTACTGAAATATTCACCGCGCAGGCCGCGCTCCTTGGAATCTGCAGAAGGACGCAGGTATTGCGGGTCTATCAGTGGCATTGCATTCGGGTCGTCACGTCCTTCCACCAGATCGGCGCCCCGTGCATAGAGCACTTCCACGCCTGGCGCAGCGTCCCGGATGCCTTGCAGGATCGTGACCGGGGACTCCGGTGTGCCGTAGTAATTGCCCAGTAGTGCCATCGTGTCATCCGCCGTTGGCCCCACCACGGCAATCCTGCGCACGCTGCGCGAAAGCGGCAATACGCCGTCGTTCTTAAGCAACACGATGGATTGCTGCGCGGCGCGGCGCGCAAGCGCGTCATGCTGCGGCGACTGGTTCACCGAGTAGGGAATGCGCGCCCACCGCACACGCTCTGGTGGATCGAACATGCCCAGCCGGAAGCGCGCGGTCATCAGGCGCACCAGGGATTCATCGATTTCGGCTTCGGTGATCAGTCCCTTGCGTACGGCCACCGGCAATGCCTGTGCGTAGCTTTGTCCGCATTCCAGTTCAGTGCCATTGCGCACCGCCAGTGCAGAGGCCTCCTCCACCGTGGCGACGATCTTGTGGTTCTTCCAGATATCGTCGATTGCCCAGCAATCGGACATGACATAGCCCTTGAAGCCCCAGTCGCGACGCAGGACATCCTGCAGCAGGAAGGGACTGGCGCTGGCCGACTCTCCGTACACACGGTTGTAGGCGCCCATCACCGCATCCACGTCACCCTCTTTCACCAGCGCTTCGAAGGCCGGCAAATACGTTTCATACAGATCGCGTCTGGAAGGACGTGCATCAAAGTGATGGCGATCCGCCTCCGGTCCACTATGCACTGCGAAATGTTTGGCAGTGGCGTCCAGCTTTCGATAGACAGGATCGTCGCCCTGCAGGCCGCGCACGAACGAGAGTCCCATGCGCGAAGTGAGGTAAGGATCTTCGCCGTAGGTTTCCTGGCCGCGGCCCCAGCGGGGATCACGGAATATATTGATATTCGGCGACCAGAACGTCAGCCCCTGGTAGCGACCACGCTGGCCGCGCGACGCAAACTCATGGTGTTTGGCACGCGCCTCATCGCTGATGGCGGTGGATACCGCATCCATGAGCGGTACATCGAAGGTGGCCGCCATGCCGATCGCTTGCGGAAACACGGTCGCGCCACCGGCACGCGCTACGCCATGCAGCGCTTCGTTCCACCAGTCATAGGCAGGCACACCCAGGCGCTCGATCGCCGGAGCGGCGTTCTGCATCTGCGCGGCCTTTTCTTCCAGGGTCATGCGCGACACCAGAGCGGCAGCCCTGGTTTCGAAGCTGGCGCCAGGATCCAACCACGGCGCATCGGCATTCGCAGCAGCCGTCGCCTCGGCGGCCCGCACCTCAGCCACCGGAATAGCTGCGGTCAGCACACCGACCAGCAGGGCGGAACGAATCGTGGACCAGTCCGTGCGGTTGCGTCGGACGATCTTGTCTGCGTGTTTACTGTACTGCATGGTTGTCTTCTCCCTTGTCTTCACGGATGCGGGCATGCGGGCCCAGCACTACACCAATAAAACCCTCGGCCACGTCGGTACTGAGTACGGTGCCGTCCTCATGCGCCTTCAGCCATTGCCAGCCCTTGCCACTGTCGAACCCGAAACTGTAGTCACCCGCATCGCCGGTGATTTTCAGCTTTAGTATTCCTGTATCAGGCACCATCGCCGTGGCGACGATCCTCCTGCCAAAACGGCTGCTCCGCTCCAGGAACAACTCCTGCACGCCCTGCTTCGCCTGACGCACGCCCAGGAAATACCAGTGCGTTTCATTCTGGAACGCGGCCATGCCCGCCTCGGTGCCCGCTTCAACCGGTAGATGCAGGGCCGTACTGGCTTCAAAAGTAGTGTGCTGCTGCCGGCGCGCGAGAAACGCAGGATTGCGCAATGAGTCCAATCCTTCCGGCAAGGGCGTGATGGCAAGCTGTCCGGGGCGACGGTTGAGGTCCGCCCATGCATGCTTGGGTACGCGTACGAACATCCAGGCGTTGTCCAGTTTTTGCGTGTCGAACTCGTCGCGCCAGGTAAAGTTTCCGGAGTAAGGCGACTGGGTGCCGGACTGGTCCATGAAAGTCGGTCCCGCCGCGACGTAGGGAATTTCACGTTCGGGCTCCAGTATTACCGGCCAGCCCTCTTTCCATTCCACTGGCAGCAGGAAAGTTTCACGACCGGTGTTGTAATGCGTTTGCCCATAGTTGCGGCTGGCAAGAAAAGTGGCCCACCAGCGGCCATCGAGTCCTTCGACCAGATCCGCATGTCCGGCATTGGTGATCGGGTGTGGCCGATCATCCGGCAAGTCGCGCTGGGTCAGGATGGGATTATTTTCATAGGGCAGGTAGGGTCCCCACACTGTGCGGCTGCGCAGGATGACCTGCGAGTGTTGCGGGCCGGTGCCACCCTCCGCACAGTTGAGGTAGTACCAGCCTTCGCGCTTGAAAATGTGCGGGCCTTCGATCCAGATGGGATTCGT